>NZ_SSXB01000053.1:0-28107 GCF_021698995.1 Blastococcus sp. KM273129
CGTCCGGTCCTCCGGCGGGGGCGGGACCATGCGGAGAGTCTCGACGCGCCGGGGGGCTGCGGACAGCCGAGGGGTGGGGAGTCCGTGCCCCCAAAGTGAGGGGCCGATCACACTGCGGTCGGTCGTCCGCTCAGCGGGCGGCGAGGACGTCCGCGTAGACCTGCACCGTCTGCCGGGCGATCGCCTCCCAGCCGAAGTCGGCGACGACCCGCTCCCGGCCCGCGGCGCCCATGGCGGCGGCGCGGTCGGGGTCGGCCAGCAGCTCACCCGTGCGGGCGGCCAGACCGGCGGCGAACCCGGCCGGGTCGGCCTCGTCGTAGGGCACCAGCAGACCCGTGCGGCCGTCGTCCACGACCTCCGGGATGCCGCCCACCGCGCTGGCGACGACGGCGGTGCCGCAGGCCGCGGCCTCCAGGTTGACGATGCCGAGCGGCTCGTACACCGAGGGGCAGACGAACACCGTGGCGCCCGTGATGAGCGGGACCAGCTGCTCGCGCGGCAGCATCTCCTCGATCCACACGACGCCGTCGCGGCGGGTCTGCAGGTCGGCGACCGCATCGGCGACCTGCTGCCGCTCGGCCGGGGTGTCGGCGGCGCCGGCGCACAGCACCAGCCCGGCGTCGGCGGGGAGCTGGTCGGCCGCGGCCAGCAGGTGCACCAGCCCCTTCTGCCGGGTGATCCGCCCGACGAAGAGCGCGTACGGCCGGTCGGGGTCCACGCCCAGCCCGCGGACGACGTCGGGGGAGTGCACCGGCCGGTAGGCCTGCGCGTCGACGCCGTTGCGGACCACGTGCACCCGCGCCGGGTCCAGCTCCGGGTAGACGGCCAGCACGTCCTCCCGCATGCCCGAGCTCACCGCGACGACGGCGTCGGCGGCCAGGTAGGCGGTGCGCTCGGCCCACGAGGACAGCCGGTAACCGCCGCCGAGCTGGTCGGCCTTCCACGGCCGCCGCGGCTCCAGGGAGTGCGCGGTGACCACGTGGGGGACGCCGTGCACCAGCGAGGCGAGCAGACCGGCGGTGTTGGCGTACCAGGTGTGGCTGTGCACCAGGTCGACGCCGGCCAGCGCGGCGGCGATGCCGACGTCGACGCCGACCGCCTGCAGCGCGCCGTTGGCGCCGGCGAGCTCCGCGGGGACGGCGTGCGCGGTCGCGTCCGGACGGGGTCCGCCGAAGCAGTGGACGTCGACGTCGACGGCCTCCCCGCCCGGCAACGTGCGCAGGGCCGCCACCAGGTGCTCGACGTGCACTCCCGCGCCGCCGTAGACGTCCGGCGGCCATTCTCGCGTGACGATCCCGATGCGCACGGCGACACCCTAAGAGGACCCCGCTGCCCCCCGCTGCTCGCGAGCTCGCAGCGGGCCCCTGCAGCGGAGCCGTTCCGACCGGTCACCGGCTCGGGGCGGGCCCCGGACGGGGCCGTTCCACCCGGTCACGGGTTCGCGGTGGCCCGGGCGGCGCATCACCCGTTCGGACCGGGGCGCGGGGCGCGTGCGGCGGGGGGACGGCGCAGCCGCTACGTTGCGGACATGCGCGGCGGTCCACGGGTTCTCGGCATCGTCCTGGCGGGCGGTGAGGGGAAGCGGCTGGCTCCGCTGACCCAGGACCGCGCGAAGCCGGCGGTCCCCTTCGGGGGCAACTACCGGCTCATCGACTTCGTGCTCTCCAACCTGGTCAACGGCGACATCCGGCACATCGCCGTCCTCACCCAGTACAAGAGCCACAGCCTCGACCGGCACATCACCCAGACCTGGCGCATGTCGAGCCTGCTCGGCAACTACGTCACCCCCGTGCCGGCGCAGCAGCGGCTGGGCCCGCGCTGGTACACCGGCAGCGCCGACGCGATCTTCCAGAGCCTCAACCTGATCTACGACGACCGCCCGGACGTCGTCGTCGTCTTCGGGGCCGACCACGTCTACCGGATGGACCCGGCCCAGATGGTCGACCAGCACCTGCAGACCGGGGCGGGCGTCACGATCGCCGGCCTCCGGGTGCCGCGGCGGGAGGCGACGGAGTTCGGCGTCATCGACTCCGACGCCGAGGGGAAGGTGCGGGGCTTCCTCGAGAAGCCGGCCGACCCGCCAGGGCTGCCCGACTCGCCCGAGGAGAGCTTCGCCTCCATGGGCAACTACGTCTTCACCACCGACGCCCTGCTGGAGGCCCTGCGCGCCGACGCCGAGGACCCCGACTCGGTCCACGACATGGGCGGCTCGATCATGCCGATGCTCTCCGAGGCCGGGGAGGCGTGGGTCTACGACTTCTCCACCAACGTGGTGCCGGGGGCCACGGAGCGCGACCAGGGGTACTGGCGCGACGTCGGGACGATCGACTCGTACTACGACGCGCACATGGACCTGGTGTCGGTCTCGCCGGTGTTCAACCTCTACAACGACCGGTGGCCGATCTACACGCTGGCGCCGCAGCGCCCGCCGGCGAAGTTCGTCCTCGGCGGACGCGCCGAGGAGTCGATGGTGAGCGCCGGCGCCATCATCGGCGGCGGCTCGGTGCACAACTCGGTGGTCTCCCCGGGGGTGCGCGTGGAGCGCGGCGCGCGGGTCGAGGACAGCGTGGTCATGGACGGCGCGTACATCGGCGAGGGGGCGCACGTCCGCCGCGCCATCCTCGACAAGAACGTCGTCGTCCCGGCCGGTGCCCGGATCGGGGTGGACCACGACCTGGACCGCGAGCGGTACCACGTCAGCGCCGGGGGCATCACGGTCCTGGGCAAGGGCACCCGCGCCTACCTGTGAGCGCGGGGCCGGCGCCGCTCCTGGTGACCCTCCTGCTCGACGAGGAGGACCAGGCCCGGTTCGACCGGCTGCGGGCCGAGCACTTCCCGCCGGAGCGCAACTGGCTCCAGGCCCACGTGACCCTGTTCCACGCGCTGCCGGGGGAGCACCAGGAGCAGGTGGCGCGCGACCTCCTCTCGGCCGCCGGCCGCGAGGCGTTCGACGTGGCGGTGACCGGGCTGCGGCTGCTCGGCCGCGGGGTGGCCTTCGAGCTCCGGGCCGCCGAGCTGACGGCGGTGCGCGCCGGGCTGGCCGCCGGGTGGGACCCGTGGCTGACCCGCCAGGACCGGCAGCGCTTCGCGCCGCACGTCACCGTGCAGAACAAGGTGGACCCCGCCGTCGCCCGCGGCCTGCACGAGCGGCTGCTCCCCGGCTTCGTCCCCTGGACGGTGCGTGCCCGGGGGCTCGGCCTGTGGCGCTACCTCGGCGGTCCCTGGTCGCCGGTGCTGGCCGCGCCGTTCCGCGGCGCCGGTTAGCCTCGCCGGGTCGCGACCAGCAGGCCGGTGCCGATCGGCAGGACGGCGGGCAGCAGGGTCTCGTCGTCGCGGATGGTCCGGGCGATCTCGCGCCACGCCACCGACTGCGGGTCCCGCGCGGTGCGGTCGGCGACACGGCCGCTCTCGAGCAGCCCGTGGAAGGTCGCCGTGCCACCGATCCGGACCAGGGCGAGCAGCCCGGCGAGGTGGTCGGAGTACTCGCGGGGCGGGCCGGCGCAGCAGACCATGTCGTAGGCGCCGGGCGAGAGCCGGGGCAGGACCTCGCCGGGGGTGCCGAAGATCAGCCGCGCCCGGCTGGCCGGCACCTTGGCCTCGGCGAGCGCGGTGCGGGCGGCCCGGAGCTGCTCCGGGTCGCCGTCCAGCGCGGTGAGCACCCCGTCGGGCCGCATCCCGCGCAGCAGCCACAACGCGGCCAGCCCGCCGCCGCTGCCGATCGAGACCACCGAGCGGGCGCTGCTCGTGGCGGCCAGCACGGCGAGGGTGGCGCCCACCGGAGGCTCCACGGGGGTGGCGCCCGGGAGGAAGTGGGCGCGGTGCCGCGCCGCCACCATCTCTGGCGACTCGGCGGCGAAGCGGTCGGCGTAGGCGGCGCCCGGGTCGGTGCCGCCCGTGGGCGGCGGCTGATCGGCGCTCATCACCGGCCGAGGGTAGTGGCCCCGGCGCGCGCGCCCACGTGCGCGGGCGCACCTGTGCGTCTCCTGGGAGTCGCGGTGCGCGGGAACACGGGTGTGCCCACCGCCCGTTGACCAGGACGTGCGCCTGATGCGAGCCGTGTCCCGACCCGCCGACTCCGGAGAGGTCGCGGGCGCCCCCGTCTGCGATCCTGGTGCCGTGCCCGAGGCCACCGCCCCCGCGTCCACCGCTGCCGCGGCGGAGCAGGACGCCTGGGTCGCCCCCACGTGGGAGCAGGTCGTCCGGGACCACTCGGCCCGGGTGTACCGGCTGGCCTACCGCCTGTCGGGCAACCCCCAGGACGCCGAGGACCTGACGCAGGAGACCTTCGTCCGGGTGTTCCGCTCGCTCGCCGACTACTCGCCGGGCACCTTCGAGGGCTGGCTGCACCGCATCACCACCAACCTCTTCCTCGACATGGTCCGCCGCCGGCAGCGGATCCGGTTCGACGCGCTGCCCGACGACACCGAGCGGCTGCCGGGCCGGGCGCCCAGCCCCGAGCAGGTCTACGCCGACACGCACCTCGACCCGCAGGTGCAGGCGGCGCTCGACGCGCTCTCGCCGGAGTTCCGGGTGGCGGTCGTCCTGTGCGACATCGAGGGCCTCACCTACGAGGAGATCGCCGCGACGCTGGGCATCAAGCTCGGCACCGTCCGCAGCCGCATCCACCGGGGCCGCGTCCAGCTGCGCGAGGCGCTGGCCCACCTGGCCCCGCGCCGGGCGGGTGTCCCGCGGGAGGTCGGGGCATGAGCATGTCGGAGAGCCACCTGGCCCAGGAGGCGATCGCCGCGCTGGTCGACGGAGAGCTCGCCGCCGGCCCGGCCGGCCGCGCGGCCCGCCACCTCGCCGGCTGCGCGACCTGCCGGATGGCGGTGGCCGCGCAGCGGGAGGCCAAGGAGGCCCTGCACGGCTCCTCCGACGTGGCGATGCCGGGTGACCTGATGTCCCGGCTGTGCGCCATCCCGTTCACCGCCGAGGTGCCCGGCTCCAGCGGCCCCGGTGCCATGAGCGCCTCGGCCGGGGAGCTGACCGTCACGGGCAGCTCCGGTGCCTTCTCCCTCGACCTCACCGACGGGCCCCGGCGACGCGGTCCGGCGGGTGGGCGCTGGTTCCGCCGCGGGGTCGCCGGCACGATCGTCGGTCTCGGGGCCGGCGTGACGGCGCTCGCGCTCACCCTGCCCGCCGACACCGCGCGGGTGCCCGCGGCCGACCCGGTCCGGCCCCAGCAGCAGACCGAGGTCGCGCCGCCGGTGCTGCGCACGGTCACCGTCGGCAGCACCGGCGGGCTCGGTGCCCCGGGCGGCACCCCCTGAGCAGCACCCGGCACGACCCGCCGGCGGAGCCGGGCCCCGCCGACGCCGCCGCGTACGCCCGTCCCGACGGGCAGTCGGGCGCCTTCGACGAGACGACGGCGCCCCGGCTCGAGGCGCGTCCCGTGCACGCCCCCCGGCCCACGCCCGCCCAGGCCGGTGCGTTCGGCCGGCCCGAGCAGGTGGCGGGCAGCTTCGCCGGCGACCGCCCGCCGCCGGCACCGCGCCCGGTCCCGCCCCCACCGCCCGAGGCGCTGCTGCGCGCCTTCGGCCCGCCGGCCCCCGGCCGGCGCGGGCTGGAGGAGCCGCCCGGGGGGCGTCCCGGGCGGCGTCGCACCGCCACCGGGCCGTGGTGGAAGGCCGACGCCCGCGTCGACCCGTGGCGTGATCCGGCATCCCCGGCCGGCCTGGGCGCCCCCGCGGTCTACGACGACGAGGAGAGCCAGCCCGGTCCGCTCGTCGTCGACCCCCGGGGCCGCCGCAAGGTGCGCCTGCGCGACCTGTCGGTGCGCCTCACCACGCTCGTCGTCCTCGGGCTGCTCGTCGTCGGCATCCTCGGCGGCGGCGTCGGCTGGTACCTGACCCGCACCGCGGACGAGGCGCCGCTGTTCACCCCGGGCACGACCCTCGCCCAGGTCGAGCCGCGCGGCACCGGTGAGCGGAGCGCGGTCTCCGACATCGCCGAGGCCGTCATCCCGGCCGTCGTCTCCATCGAGGTGCGCGTCGGCCAGGCCGGCGCCACCGGCTCCGGCGTGGTCATCGACGGCGAGAACGGCTACATCGTCACGAACAACCACGTCATCTCCGGCGCCGACGGGGTCGAGGGGGCGGAGATCCGCGCGGTCTTCTCCGACGGCAGCGGGTCGGCCGCGCGCATCGTCGGCCGCGACCCGGCCAGCGACCTCGCCGTCATCAAGGTCGAGAAGCCCGGTCTGGTGACGGCGGCGCTCGGCCGCTCCGGCGACGTCGTGGTCGGCGACCCCGTGGTGGCGATCGGCTCGCCGCTGGGGCTGGCCGGCACGGTCACCAGCGGGATCGTCAGCGCGCTGGACCGTCCGGTGCGGCTGTCCGGCGAGGGCACCGACACCAACGCGGTGATCAGCGCCGTGCAGACCGACGCCCCCATCAACCCCGGCAACTCCGGCGGGGCGCTGGTCGACGCGACCGGCGCCCTCGTCGGCATCAACACCGCGATCGCCTCGACGGGCGCCGGTGGCTCGATCGGCCTGGGCTTCGCGATCCCGGTGGACACCATGAAGCGGATCGCCGAGCAGCTGATCGCGACCGGCTCGGCGGTGCACGCGACCCTGGGGGTCAACGCCCGCTCGGTCACCGACGGCACCCGCGACGGCGCGCTGGTGGTCAACGTCGAGCCGGGCAGCCCCGGGGCACAGGCGGGCATCCGCGAGGAGGACGTGATCATCGCCGTCGACGAGACGCCGGTCGGCAGCTCGGAGGAGCTGTCCGTGGCGGTCGACGCACGCCAGCCCGGTGACGTCGTCACGGTGGAGCTGGTCCGCGGGGGCAGCTCGCGCACTATCGAGGTGACGCTCGGGGCCGCATGACCCCGGAAGGCGGCTACGCTGACCCCGGCAGCGCTGGCGGTCGGAAGGACGAGGAGCGGTGTTCGACTCGATCGGCTGGGGCGAGATCGCCGTCCTGGCTCTCGCCGCACTCTTCATCTTCGGTCCCGAGCGGCTGCCCGACCTCGCGAAGGAGGCGGCCGCGGGGCTCAAGCGGATGCGCGAGGCGATCACCGGCGTCCGCGCGCAGGTGAACGACTCCCTCGGCGACGACTTCGACGGGCTGCGCGACCTCGACCTGCGCAAGTACCACCCGCGCACCTTCATCCGCGAGCAGCTGCTGGGCGACGACGAGCCACCGGTCTCCCCGTCCCGGGCCGGGGGCGCGACGGCGGCCACGGTCGTCGCCGCCCAGGTGCGCGACCGCAGCGTGCCGCCGCCCTTCGACGTCGACGCGACGTAGCCCTCGCGCACCACGCCGGCCGCGGCGCACGCCCTGCGCCGGGGTCAGGTGCCCTGATCGTGGGGCGTCCTCCCTCGGCGCAGACGGTGCGGGAGGACGCCGTGCGGTGAGGGAGGACGGCGCCGCGCCCGGGTCCGGACGCGCTGAGGGGGTGCGACCCCCGCTCCCGCACGGCCCCGGACGCGCCGCGGGGGCCGATCCCGGGTGGGACCGGCCCCCGCGGGGCGTGCTGCGGCCGCTACCGGCGGACGGGGGTGAGCCCCAGGGACATCCCCTGCAGCCCGCGCTGGCGGACGGCGAGCCCGTCGGCGATCTTCTCCAGCGCCTTCGCGGCCGGGGTCTCCGGGTCGGCCAGGACGATCGGCGCACCGGCGTCGCCGGCCTCGCGCAGCCGGGTGTCCAGCGGGATCTGGCCGAGCAGCGGCACGCGCGCACCGAGGGTGCGGGTGAGCGCGTCGGAGACCGTCTGCCCGCCGCCGGAGCCGAAGACCTCGACGCGCGAGCCGTCGGGGAGCTCCATCCAGCTCATGTTCTCGATGACGCCGACGACCTGCTGGTGGGTCTGCGTGGCGATCGCGCCGGCCCGCTCGGCGACCTCGGCCGCGGCCAGCTGCGGCGTGGTCACGACGAGGATCTCGGCGTTGGGCAGCAGCTGGGCGATGGAGATCGCGACGTCGCCGGTGCCCGGGGGGAGGTCGAGCAGCAGGACGTCGAGGTCGCCCCACCAGACGTCGGCGAGGAACTGCTGCAGCGCGCGGTGCAGCATCGGCCCGCGCCACACGACCGGGGTGTTGCCGGGGGTGAACATGCCGATCGAGATGACCTTCACGCCCAGGGACTGCGGCGGCATGATCATGTTGTCGACCTGGGTGGGCTTGTCGTCGACGCCCAGCATGCGCGGCACCGAGTGGCCGTAGATGTCGGCGTCCACAACGCCCACCGAGAGCCCGCGCTTGGCCAGGGCGGCGGCGAGGTTCACGGTGACGCTGGACTTGCCGACGCCGCCCTTGCCGGAGGCGACGGCGTAGACCCGCGTGAGCGAGCCGGGCTGGGCGAAGGGGATCACCGGGTCGGCGGCGTCGGTGCCGCGCACCGTCTTCCGCAGCTCGGCCCGCTGCTCGTCGTTCATCACGTCGAGGGCGACCTGCACCGAGGTGACCCCCGGCACCGCGCCGACGGCGGAGGTGACCCGGTTGGTGATCGTCTCGCGCATCGGGCAGCCGGCGACGGTCAGGTAGACCTCGACGGCGACCGAGCCGTCGGGCCCGATCCGCACGTCCTTGACCATGCCCAGCTCGGTGAGCGGCCGGTTGATCTCGGGGTCCTGGACGGTGGCCAGAGCGGCGTTGACGGCGTCGAGCGCCGGCGTGCCGGTCAGCTGGTCGGACATCGTGTTCGTTCGTCTCCTCACGAGCGGGGGACCGGCGTCCGGTGGTCGCGGCCGGAGCGGCGACCCGCGCGATCGGTCGCCTGCCACTCTACGGCGGCACGCGGACCCGACGGCCCGGCGGAGGGTGATCTGGGGCGCAACTAGGGTCGTCGCCGTGCAGCCCGACCGTGCGGAGACCCTGCGGGACGCGGTGGGCCTCGGGCTCGCCGTCGGCCTCTACGGGGTGGCGTTCGGCGCCGCGGCCGACGCCGCCGGGCTCGACGTCTGGCAGGCGGTGGTCCTCTCCGCGGTGATGTTCACCGGCGCCTCGCAGTTCGCCCTCGTCGGCGTCCTCGGTGCCGGCGGGAGCCCGCTGGCCGCCGTCGGCAGCGCGCTGCTGCTGGGTACCCGCAACACCGTCTACGGCGTGCGGCTGGTGCCGCTGCTGCGGCCCCGGGGCCCGCTGCGCCGCGCCGGGACGGCGCACTGGGTCATCGACGAGACGACGGCGCTCTCGCTCGCCGCCCCCGACCGGGCGCTGGCCGGGCTGGCCTTCCTCGTGGGCGGGGCGACGCTCTACCTGACCTGGAACGCGACGACCGTCGTCGGCGCGCTGGGCGCCGCCGCGCTGGGCGGCACGGCCCGGGCGGCGCTGGACGCGATCGTCCCCGCGGCGTTCCTCGCGCTGCTGTGGCCGCGGCTGGGCGGGGCCTTCCCCGAGCCCGCGGTGCAGCGCCGGGTGGCGCTCGGCGGCGCGGTGGTCGCGCTGGCGCTGACGCCGTTCGTCCCGCCGGGGGTGCAGGTGGTCGCCGCGGTGGTGGCGGTGGCCCTGGCCGGCCGGCCGCGCCGGGCGGTGGCCTCGTGAGCGGCACCTGGACGGCGGTGCTCGTCGCCTCCGTGGGCTGCTACCTGCTCAAGCTGGCCGGGATGTCGGTGCCGGCGTCGTGGGTGGAGCAGCCGTGGGTGGCGCGCGTCGTGGACTTCGTGCCCGCGGCGCTGCTCGCGGCGCTGGTCGTCGTGCAGGGGCTGACCAGCGGCGCGGAGATCGTCGTCGACGGCCGGCTGGCCGGGCTCGCCGTCGCGGCGCTGGCCCTGGCGCTGCGGGCCCCGTTCATCGTCGTGCTGCTGGTCGCCGGGGCGGCGGGCGCGTCGGTGCACCTGCTCACGGGATGAGGCGCGCGGTTCGTCAGCCCGGGGCCGCGCCGCCGCGTGCCTCGGCCTCCTCGCGCTCGCGTTTCCTGCGCTTCCTCTCGCGCTTCTCGGCGTCCTCGCCGTCGTCGCTCGCGAGGCGGTTGAGCTCGCCTCGGATGAAGTCGCGGGTGGCCAGCTCGCCGACGGCGACGCGCACCGCCGCCAGCTCCCGGGCGAGGTACTCGGTGTCGGCGCGGGTCGACGCCGCCCGGGCGCGGTCCTCCTCGGCCTGCACGCGGTCGCGGTCGGCCTGCCGGTTCTGCGCCAGGAGGATCAGCGGCGCGGCGTAGGCGGCCTGGGTGGAGAAGGCCAGGTTGAGCAGGATGAACGGGTAGGGGTCCCACCGCAGCCGGACGGCGAAGACGTTGAGGGCGATCCAGATCGCCACGACGATCGTCTGGACGGCGAGGAACCGCCCGGTGCCCAGGAAGCGGGCGATGCCCTCGGCGAACTGGCCGACGGCGTCGGGGTTCAGCCGCAGGAAGCTGCCGAACCGGCGAGCGCCGCTGCGGGGGACGTCGAGCCGGGGGCCCTCAGCCACGGCGGGCACGCTCCCGCCAGTCCTCGGGCAGCAGGTGGTCCAGGACGTCGTCCACGCTCACCGCGCCCACCAGCCGGCCCTGGGCGTCGACGACCGGGGCGGCGACGAGGTTGTAGGTGGCGAAGTAGCGGGTGACCTCGGCCAGCGGGGCCTCGGGCTTGAGCGGCTCCAGGTCGTCGAGCACGCCGCTCACCAGGGTCGAGGGGGGTTCGCGGAGCAGCCGCTGGATGTGGGCCAGCCCCAGGTAGCGGCCGGTCGGCGTGGCCGACGGCGGCCGGCACACGTAGACCTGGCTGGCGAGGGCCGGCGTGATCTCCTCCTCGCGCACCCGCGCCAGCGCCTCCGCGATGGTGGCGTCGGGCGCGAGGATCACCGGCTCGCTGGTCATCATGCCGCCGGCGGTGTCCTCGGAGTACTTGAGCAGCTGGCGCACCGACTCCGCCTCGTCGGGCTCCATCAGCTCCAGCAGCCGGTTCCGGTCGACGGCGTGCAGCTCGGAGAGCAGGTCGGCGGCGTCGTCGGGGTCCATCTCCTCGAGGACGTCGGCGGCCCGGCTCTCCTCGAGGGTGCCGAGGATGGTGATCTGCTCGGCCTCGGGCAGCTCGCCCAGCACGTCGGCCAGCCGGACGTCGTCCATCGCCTCGGCCACCTCGTGCCGGCGCTTGATCGGCAGCTCCTGCAGGGCGTGCGCCATGTCCGCGGCGTTCAGCTCGCGGTAGGTGGCGATGAGCGTCTCGGCGCCCTGCCCGGCCTGGGGCAGCGCCAGCCCGGTCACCTCGTCCCACTCCAGCTGGTGCAGCTGCCCGCGCCGGCCCAGCCGGCCTGGCTCCTGGACGGCGACCCGCGAGAGCAGCCAGTCCCCGGTGCGCGTCTGCTCCATCCCGGCGTCGACGACCGTCGCCGGCCGGCCGGACTCGTTGATGGTCACCCGCCGGTCGAGCAGCTCGCCGAGCACGAGGGTCTCGCCGGCCCGCTGCTCGAAGCGCTTGAGGTTGAGGGTGCCCGACGCGAGCAGCACCGCACCCGGGTCCAGCGCGGTCACCCGGCCCATCGGCACGAAGATCCGCCGCCGGGCGACCACCTCCACCACCAGGCCCAGCACGCGGGGGCACGCCGTCCCGACCCGCAGGCCGACGACGACGTCGCGCACCTTGCCGACCCGGTCGCCGTTGGGGTCGAAGACGGTCAGCCCGGCGAGCCGGGAGACGTACGCCCTGGTCGCCGTGGTCACGGTCGGAAAGGCTACCGTCGGGGCCGTGGCTGCCCCGGTCGAGCTGGAGTACGAGGTCGTCGACGTGTTCGCCCCGCGGGCGTTCGCGGGGAACCCGCTGGCCGTGGTGTTCGGCGCCGACGAGCTGACCACCGAGCAGTGCCAGGCGCTGGCCAACGAGTTCGCGCTGTCGGAGACCTCCTTCCTCTGCGCCCCCACCGAACCCGGCGCCGACCACCCCGGTGCACCCGGCGGTCCGAAGGCCGACTACCGGGTGCGGATCTTCACGCCCTACGCCGAGCTGCCCTTCGCCGGCCATCCCAGCGTCGGCGCCGCGCACACGCTGGTGCGCACCGGGCGGCTGCCGGCGGGGACGCTCCGCCAGGAGTGCGGCGCCGGCATCCTCGACGTGGTGGTGGACGGCGACGGCGCCACCCTCTCCGGCGGCTCGCCCACCCTCCAGGACGGCCCGGCGCCCGACCGGCTCGCCGAGGCGGTGGGGCTCGACGCCGCCGATCTCACCGGCGTGCCGTCCGACGTGGCCGGCTGCGGGCTGCCGTTCGGCTACCTCTCCGTGTGCCCCGACGCCGTCGACCGCGCCGAGCCCGACCCGAGGGCGCTGGCCGGGCTGGACGTGGGCGAGGGCGTGTCGGTGCTGTCGTGGGACGCCGCGACCGCCACCGCCCGCGCCCGGGTGTTCGCCCGCGACCTGGTCTGGGGCGAGGACCCGGCCACCGGCTCCGCGGCCCTCGGCGCCGGGGTGTGGCTGGTCGAGAGCGGGCTGCTGGCCGGTGAGGGCACGTCGGGCTACACCGTGCGGCAGGGCGAGCGGATGGGGCGGCCCTCGGTGCTCGAGTGCACCGTCACCGCCGCCGGGGGCCGCGCGGTCGCCGCCACCGTGCGCGGCGCCGTCGTGCCGGTCGCCGCCGGCCGCATCCGGGTGCCCAGCTGAGCGCCGCACCCGCGGCCACCGCCTGGGCGCTGCACCGGCCCGGGGGACGGGACTCCGGGCTGATCGTCCTCGCGGTCCTCGGCGTCTCCCTCTCCGCCCCGCTGACCGCGATGGTCACCGCGCCGATGCTGGCGCTGGCGTTCTGGCGCAATGCCGCGGCCGCTGCCGCGCTGCTTCCGGTGCTGCTCACCAGCGAGCGCGCCACGCTCGTCGGGCTCCGGTGGCGCGACCTGGGCAGCTCCGTCGTCGCGGGGCTGTTCCTCGCCGCCCACTTCGCCGCCTGGCTGCCCAGCCTGTCGATGACGACGGTGGCGGCCTCGGTCGCGCTGGTCACGACCACGCCGATCTGGACGGCCCTCGCCGCGCGCGTCTCCGGCGTCCGTCTGCCGCCCGCGGTGTGGTGGGGCCTGCTGCTGGCCTTCGCCGGTGTCGTGCTCGTCGTCGGTGTGGACGTGACCGTGAGCGCCGAGGCGCTGGCCGGTGACGGGCTGGCCCTGCTGGGCGCCGTCTGCGCCGGGGGATACGTGCTGGCCGGGGCCCGTGCGCGGCAGCGGCTGGCCACCTCGGCGTACGTCATCGTCTGCTACTCGGTCTGCGCGGTGGTGATCGCCGTCGCGGCCGTGGCCCTCGACGCGCCGCTCACCGGCTTCGCGGCGCGCGACTGGTGGCTGATCGCGGGCGTCACCGTCTCCGCGCAGCTGTTCGGGCACACCCTGCTCAACCTGGTGCTCTCCTCGGTGGGCCCGACGGTGGTGAGCCTCGCCGTGCTGCTCGAGGTGCCCGGCGCGCTGCTGTTCGCGCTCGTCCTGCTGCAGCAGGTGCCGCCGCTGCTGGCCCTGCCGGGGGTGCTGCTCGTGGTGGCCGGGGTGGCGATGGTGGTGCGGGCCGGCCGCCCGGCGACGCTGGTCGAACCGGCGACCTGAGGAAGGACCCCGTCGCCCCCACCACTCACAGGCCCGCGGCGGTCCCCTGCGACGCGGCCGGCTGGCGCTCGTCGATGGGGGTCGGGGGCCGCGGAGCGGCGTCGCTACCCTCCGGTAGCCGAGATTTCCGATCCCTAGCGGAGGCACCGTGGCCGAGCTCCGATCCCGTCGTTCCAACCTCGCCGTCCCGGGCAGCAACCCCCGGTTCCTGGAGAAGGCCAAGGGGCTGCCGGCCGACCAGGTCTTCCTCGACCTCGAGGACGCGTGCGCCCCGCTGGCCAAGCCCGGCGCCCGCAAGAACATCGTCGCGGCCCTGAACGAGGGTGGCTGGGGCGAGAAGATCCGCACCGTCCGGGTGAACGACTGGACGACGGAGTGGACCTTCCAGGACGTGCTGGAGGTCGTCGGCGGGGCCGGCGCGAACCTCGACTGCATCATGCTGCCGAAGGTCCAGGACGCCGCCCAGGTCAAGGCGCTGGACATGCTGCTGACCCAGATCGAGAAGGCCAACGGCTACGAGGTCGGCCGGATCGGCATCGAGGCGCAGATCGAGACGGCGCAGGGCCTGATCAACGTCAACGACATCGCGTTCGCCAGCGACCGCATCGAGACGATCATCTTCGGCCCGGCCGACTTCATGGCCAGCATCAACATGAAGTCCCTGGTGGTCGGCGCCCTGCACCCCGACTACCCGGGCGACCCGTTCCACTACATCCTCATGCAGATCCTCATGGCCGCCCGCGCCCGCGGCGTGCAGGCCATCGACGGCCCGTTCCTGCAGGTGCGCGACGTGCCCGCCTTCGAGGAGGTCGCCAAGCGCTCGGCGATGCTCGGCTTCGACGGCAAGTGGGTGCTGCACCCGGGTCAGATCGACGCCGCCAACGAGATCTACGCGCCGTCGCAGGAGGACTACGACCACGCCGAGCTGATCCTCGACGCCTACGACTGGGCGACGTCGGAGGCCGGGGGCAAGAAGGGCTCGGCGATGCTGGGCGACGAGATGATCGACGAGGCCAGCCGCAAGATGGCGCTGGTCATCGCGGGCAAGGGCCGGGCCGCCGGTCTGCAGCGGACGTCGTCCTTCACCCCGCCGGAGAGCTGAGCTCTCCCTCCGGACGGGGCCCGGGTCGGCCCCGTCCGGAGGCTCGGCCCGAGCGTGCGAGGGCTGAGGGTCGGGCTCAGGGGCCGAACCCGGTGCTGGTCAGGGTCGCGAAGGCGGCGATCCAGAGCAGGACGACCAGCACGAAGAAGCCGGTCACCACGGCGCCGACGATGATCCCGGCCAGCGCGAGCCCGGCGCCGTCCTCGCCGGTCCGGCGGATCTGCCTGCGGGCCACGATGCCCAGCACCAGCCCGGCCGGCGCGAAGACGAACGCCATCACCAGGGCGAGGATCGCCAGGGTGTTGGTCGGCCGGCCCCACTGCGGAGGGCCGTACCCCGGGGGCGGGCCGTAGGGCTGCCCGTAGCCGGGCGGGGGGCCGTAACCGGGGGTGGTGCCGCCGTACGGCGACTCGTCGCGGGAGGTCACCCGCGGCACGCTAGCCCGCGTGGTCCGCCGGCGGTCGGACCACCGCACCGTCGCCCGGCATCCCGCAGTCCCGTCCGGGACCGCACCCGGGAGTGACCGAGCGCACGCCGAGGGCGCCCTCCCGGTGGCCCATACTCACCGGTAGCCCGGACACCGAGGTCCCCCGAGGAGCGAACCTGTGACGCGACTGGCCCAGACCGCCGACCTGACCGACATCCAGCAGGAGATCCTGTCGACGGTCAGGAACTTCGTCGACAAGGAGATCATCCCGCACGCGCAGGAGCTCGAGCACGCCGACGCCTACCCGCAGGAGATCGTCGACGGCCTCAAGGAGCTCGGCATCTTCGGGCTGATGATCCCCGAGGAGTACGGCGGTCTCGGCGAGTCGCTGCTCACCTACGCGCTGGTGGTCGAGGAGATCGCCCGCGGCTGGATGAGCGTCTCCGGCGTCATCAACACGCACTTCATCGTCGCGTACATGATCAAGCAGCACGGCACGCAGGAGCAGAAGGACCACTACCTGCCCCGCATGGCCACCGGCGAGGTGCGCGGCGCGTTCTCGATGTCCGAGCCGGGGCTGGGCTCCGACGTCGCCGGCATCCGCACCAAGGCGGTCAAGCAGGCCGACGGCGGCTACGTCATCGACGGCCAGAAGATGTGGCTGACCAACGGCGGCAGCTCCACCCTGGTCGCGGCGCTGGTGCGCACCGACGAGGGCGCGGAGAAGGCGCACCAGAACCTCACCACGTTCCTCGTGGAGAAGCCGGCCGGCTTCGGCGAGGTCAAGCCGGGGCTGACCATCCCCGGCAAGATCGACAAGATGGGTTACAAGGGCGTCGACACCACCGAGCTGGTGTTCGACGGCTACCGCGCGGAGGCGTCCGACATCCTCGGCGGTGAGCCGGGCCGCGGCTTCGCCCAGATGATGGACGGCGTCGAGGTCGGCCGGGTCAACGTCGCGGCGCGCGCCTGCGGCATCTCCATCCGCGCCTTCGAGCTCGCCGTCGCCTACGCCCAGCAGCGGGAGACCTTCGGCAAGCCCATCGCCCAGCACCAGGCGATCGCCTTCCAGCTGGCCGAGATGGCGACCAAGGTCGAGGCCGCCCACCTGATGATGGTCAACGCCGCCCGCCTCAAGGACGCCGGCAAGCGCAACGACGTCGAGGCCGGCATGGCCAAGCTGATCGCCAGCGAGTACTGCGCCGAGGTGACCACGCAGTCCTTCCGGATCCACGGCGGCTACGGCTACTCCAAGGAGTACGAGATCGAGCGCCTCATGCGCGAGGCGCCGTTCCTGCTCATCGGCGAGGGCACCAGCGAGATCCAGAAGACGATCATCAGCCGGGGTCTGCTCAAGACCTACAAGCTCAAGGGCTGAGCACCCGGACCCGGCCCCGTTCCTCGACGAGGAGCGGGGCCGAGCCGTGTGCGGGGGCAGTAGCGTCCTGCCCCTCGAGGGTGGGCAGAGCGCCACTGCCCGTCGGCCCTGTCCGGCCCCTCGCGGGCGGGGGTGTAGGCAGGGGGGCATGCGTGCAGCGGGAGTGACCGAGTTCGGCGGGCCGGAGGCCCTGCGCATCGTCGACGTGGAGCCCGAGCCCCTGGGGCCGGGTGAGGTGCGGCTGCGGGTCCAGGCGGCCGCGGTCAGCCCCACCGACACCCACGCCCGCAGCGGCGCCTACGCCGAGCGCGACCCGGTGAAGACCCCGCCGTGGGTGCCCGGCATGGACGTCGCCGGCGTCGTCACCGAGCTCGGCGAGGGCGTGGACCACCTGTCCGTCGGCGACCTGGCGATGGGCATCGTCGTGCCCTTCGGCCCGTTCGGCGCCTACCGGGAGGACAAGGTGCTGCCCGGCGACTCCGTCGTCCGTGCGCCGGCCGGGGCGACGGCGGTGGAGGCGTCGACCCTGCCGATGAACGGGCTCACCGCCCGCTTCTCGCTCGACCTCATGGGGCTGCGGCCCGGCGAGGTGCTCGCGGTGACCGGCGCGGCCGGGGCCTACGGCGGGTACGTCGTCCAGCTGGCCAAGGCCGACGGCCTCACCGTGGTCGCCGACGCCTCGGCGGCCGACGAGGAGCTGGTGCGCGGCCTCGGTGCCGACGTGGTGGTCCGCCGCGGGGACGACGTCGCCACCCGCATCCGGGAGCACGTCCCGGACGGCGTGCACGGGCTGGCCGACGGCTCGGTCCAGGGCGAGGCGGTGCTCCCTGCGGTGCGCGACGGGGGCGCGGTCGCGACGGTGCGCGGCTACCGCGGCAACGGGGAGCGCGGGCTGCGCTTCTTCCCGACGATGGTGCGCAAGGTCGCCACCGACCGCGCCGCCCTCGACCGGCTCCGGCAGCAGGTGGAGGAAGGTGCGCTGACCCTCCGCGTGGCACGGACCTTCCCGGCCGAGCAGGCGGCCGAGGCCCACCGCGTGCTGGAGGCCGGTGGCGTGCGCGGCCGGCTCGTGCTGACCTTCTGAGCAGCCGGGCCGGTTGAGCGCCGCGCGGGAGGGGCAGGAGCGGCGGGACGACCAGCGACGGACGGAGATCCGGCATGACCTTCTCGATCGTGGCGCGGTGCCCGCACACCGGCGAGTTCGGCGTCGGCGCCCTGACCGCGCTCATGGGGGTCGGCAAGCTCGTGGGGCATGCGTCGCCGGGCGTCGGCGCCGCCGCGTCGCAGGCGTCGATGAACCCCTACCTCGCGCTGGACGGGCTCCGCCTGATGGCCGAGGGGCTGGAGGCGCCGGCCGCCCTGGGGGAGGTGCTGCGGCGCGACCCCGGGCGCGACGTGCGCCAGGTCGGGATCGTCGACCGCAACGGCTGCACCGCGGCGTGGACCGGCGAGCGCACGCCGGGCTGGTCGGGCCACCTGGAGGACGACGCGGTGGTCGTGTCGGGCAACCGCCTGGTCGGCCGGCACACGCTCGAGGCGGCGTTGGAGGCGTTCCACGCCCACCGCGACCGGGAGCTCGCGGAGCGGCTGGTGCTCGCCGTGGAGGCCGGCGAGTCCACCGGCGGCGACACCGAGGGAGCCCGCTCGGGACACGTGCTGGTGCTCGGCACGGAGGCCTACCCGCTCTGGGACATCCGGGTGGACTCGGAGAAGGACCCGGCCGTGCGCCTGCGCGAGCTGTTCGAGGAGTACCGCACCGACTTCCTGCCCGAGGTGCAGCGGCTGCCGACCCGGCGGGACCCGGTGGGGGCGGCCACCCGGGAGCTGCTGGGGGAGGACGCCGGGAACTGACCGGCGCCCGCGCCCCGGGGTTTTCCACAGCCGCGCCGGCCCGGTACCGGCGCGTCCGCCTACCGTCCGGACGTGCGGGTCCAGCTGAGCATCGCCCAGGACGACGGCACCTCGCTGGACGTCCTCGCCGACGTGGACGACGACCTGCCGGTCGGCCGGTTCGGCGCGGAGCTGGCCCGGGTGGCCGGCGTGCCCGCCCGCGGCGTGTGGCTCTCCGGGATGCGGCTCGACGCCGGGCAGCCGGTGGGGGAGAGCGACCTCGTCGACGGCGCCGTCGTCCACCTGACCCCCGGCGCCGCCGCGTCACCGCCCCGCGGCTGGCAGCTGCGGGTGCTCAGCGGCCCGGGCAGCGGTCTGGTCGCCGAGCTGCCGGTCGGGGAGCACGAGCTCGGCCGCAGCGGCCCGTTCGGCCTCGCCGACCCGGCCGTGTCCCGCCGGCACGCGCTGCTGCGGCTGGGGGCGGACGGCGCCACGTTGCGCGACCTCGGCTCGGCCAACGGCACCACGCTCGAGGGGGCGCCCGTGCCGGAGGACGACGACGTGCCGGTGGCACCCGGGCAGGTCGTGCAGCTCGGCGACACCCAGCTGGTGGTCGGGCCCGCCCCGGTCGCCGACGCCGCGGTCGAGCCGGCCGGCCCGGGGACGCGCGCTCTCGTCCGCGCCCCCCGGCTCCTGCCGTCGGCGCGCGAGGTGCGGGTGCAGCTGCCGCAGGCGCCGACGGGCCGCGATCCCCGCCGCCTGCCCTGGCTCATGGTGCTGGCACCGCTGCTGGTCGGCGTCGTGCTCGCCGCCGTCATGCGCTCGCCGCTGTACCTGGTGTTCGCCGTGGCGAGCCCGGTGATGCTGATCGGCAACACCGTCGCCGACCGGCGGCAGAGCGCCCGCGAGCAGCGCCAGGAGCGGGCCGGTCACGAGCGGGAGCTCGCCCGCGCCCGGGAGCGGATCGACGCCGCGGTGGCCGAGGAGACCGCCCGCCGGCGGGACGCCCACCCCGATCCGGCGACCGCCCTGCTCACCGCCGTCCTGCCCGGCCGGCGGCTGTGGGAGCGGCGCCGCACCGACCCCGACGCCCTCGACCTGCGCCTGGGCGCGGCCGACCTCCCCGCCCGCGTGGTCGTCGACCGCGCCGGCGGTGGCGAGCCGCCCGAGCAGCGCACCGTGCACGCCGTCCCCGTGGTGGTGCCGCTGGGCGAGGCCGGCGTGGTCGGGCTGGCCGGGCCCGCCGGGCCGCTCGCCGGGCTGCTGCGCTGGGTGGTGCTCCAGCTCGCGGTCACCCACCCGCCGCGCGACCTCGGGCTCACCCTGCTCGCGCCGGGGGGCGGGGCGGGCTGGACCTGGGTGCGCTGGCTGCCGCACGCCCGCCCGGCCGACGGCGAGGGGCCCGTCGCGCTCGTCGGCACCGACACCGAGACGGTGGCCGCCCGCGTCGCGGAGCTGACCGCGCTGGTCCGGGCCCGCCGCGCCGCGAGCACCGGCCGGGCCCTCCCGGAGTCCTTCCCGGCGCACGTGCTCGTCGTCGACGGCTACCGGGCGCTGCGGGCCACCCCCGGGCTGGCCCAGCTGCTGCAGGACGGCCCGGCGGTCGGGGTGTACGCCGTCTGCGCCGACGAGGAGGAGCGCTTCCTGCCCGAGTCGGCGACGGCCACGGCGCTGCTGGACCCGGCGGACGAGGCCCGGCTGGTCCTCCGTCGCAGCGGGCACGATCCCGTGCCGGCGGTGCTGGCCGAGCCGGTGCCGGTGGAGCTCGCCGAGCGGGCGGCCCGGGCGCTGGCCCCGCTGCGCGACGTGGCCCCGGAGGACGACGCCGTGCTGCCGGGCAGCGTGCGGCTGCTCGACCTGCTGGGCCTGGAGCCCCCCACCGCCGACGGCGTGCGGGCGCGCTGGCAGCTGGAGGGGCGCAGCACCCGGCTGGTCGCCGGCGCCGGGCTGCACGGCCCGTTCACGCTGGACCTGCGCACCGACGGGCCGCACGGGCTGGTCGCCGGCACCACCGGCGCGGGCAAGTCCGAACTGCTGCAGACGGTGATCGCCTCGCTGGCGGTGGCCAACCGCCCGGACGCGCTCAACCTGGTGCTCGTCGACTACAAGGGCGGCAGCGCGTTCGAGGACTGCGTGCACCTGCCGCACACCGTCGGCATGGTCACCGACCTCGACCCCCACCTCGTGCGGCGGGCGCTCACCTCGCTGCGGGCCGAGCTCACCCACCGGGAGCACCGGCTGGCCGACGCCGGGGTCAAGGACGTCGAGGACTACGTCGCGCTGCAGGCCCGCGAGCCGGGCCGGCCGCCCCTGCCGCGGCTGCTCATCGTGATCGACGAGTTCGCCTCGCTGGCGCGGGAGCTGCCCGAGTTCGTGACCGGCCTGGTCGACGTCGCGCAGCGGGGGCGGTCGCTGGGCATCCACCTGCTGCTGGCCACCCAGCGGCCCAGCGGCGTGGTGTCACCGGAGATCCGCGCCAACACCAACCTGCGCATCTCGCTGCGGGTGACCGACGGCGCGGACAGCAGCGACGTGCTCGACGCGCCCGACGCCGCCCGGATCGCGAAGTCCGCGCCGGGCCGCGGGTTCGCCCGGCTCGGGCACGGCGCGCTGGTGCCCTTCCAGGCCGCGCGGATCGGCGGGCGCCGGCCGGGCCGGCGCAGCACCGCCCCGCCGGCGCCGTCCGTCGTGCCGGTGGGCTGGCACCAGCTCGGGTACGCGCCGCCGCGGAAGCCGGCGACGGCGGCCCGCGCCTCCGACGACGAGGTCACCGACCTCTCCGTGCTGGTCGGGGCCGTGCGGGCCGCGGCCGAGATCGACGGCGTGCCCGCGCAGCGCAGCCCGTGGCTCCCGGCGCTGCCCGCGCGGGTGCCGGCCACCGACCTCGGGGCACCGGAGGGCGGGGCCTCGCCCACCTGGCTGCCCTACGGCCTGCAGGATGTCCCCGCGACCCAGGAACGGCGGGTGGCCGCCTTCGACCCGGCGGCCGACGGGCACCTGCTGGTGGTCGGCTCGCCGAAGAGCGGGCGCTCGCAGCTGCTGCGCACCCTGGCCGGGGCCGCCGGCTCCCGCTGCTCGATCGCCGACCTGCACCTCTACGCGCTCGACTGCGGCAACGGTGCGCTGCTGCCCGTGGCCGACCTGCCGCACTGCGGCGCGGTGGTCACCCGCACGCAGACCGAGCGCGCCGCCCGGCTGCTCGACCGGCTCGCCCGGGAGCTGGAACGCCGCCAGCAGGTGCTGGCCGAGGGCGGCTTCGCCGACGTCGCCGAGCAGCGCCGCTCGGTGCCGGCGGGGGAGCGGCTGCCGCACGTCCTGCTGATGCTGGACCGGTGGGAGGGCTTCACGCCGGTGCTCGGGGAGCTCGACGGCGGCCGGCTCACCGACGTCGTGACGGCGCTGGCGCGCGAGGGCGCCTCGGCGGGGATCTCACTGGTGATCACCGGCGACCGGTCGCTGGGCACCGGGCGGTTGTCGTCCCTCACCGACGGCCGGCTGGTGATGCGGCTGGCCGACCGGGGCGACTACCCGCTGGTCGGCGTGCCCGGCCGGCAGGTGCCCGACTGGCTGCCGCCGGGCCGGGCGGTCACCGTCGAGGGTGCGGTGGAGACGCAGGTCGCGCTGCTCGGCGAGGACGCGTCCGGGCAGGGGCAGGCGGCGGCGCTCGCCGCGATCGCGGAGGAGGCGCACGTCCGGGACGCGCTGGTGCCACCGGAGGCCCGCCCGTTCCGCGTCGACGTGCTGCCCGCGCGCCTGGGCTTCGAGGCCGCCTGGGACCTGCGCCCGGCCGACGCCGGACCCGGCTTCGCGCTGGTCGGCGTCGGCGGGGACGAGCTGGCCGCGGCCGGGCCCGACCTGGTGGAGCGGGGGCCGGCGTTCGTCGTCGCCGGTCCGGTGCGCTCGGGCCGGAGCACGCTGCTGGCGGTGATGGCGGAGTCGCTGCTGCGGCGGGGCAGCGCGGTCGTCGTCTGCGCGCCGCGGCCGTCCCCGTTGCGGGCGCTGGCCGGCCGCCCCGGGGTGCTCGACGTGGTCGTCGACGCCGCGGCGCCGGCCGATCGGTGGCGGGAGCTGCTGGCCGCCGAGCCGGCCCGGCCGCTGGTGCTGCTGCTCGACGACGGCGAGGTCCTGCGGGACTGCCCTGCGGGGGAGGTGTTCCGCGCGGTCGTGCGCGGGGAGGTGCCGGGCCGCGGGCTGGTGCTGGGCGGGAACGCCGACGCGCTCTGCACCGGGCTGTCGGGCTGGCAGGTGGAGGTGCGGAAGGTTCGGCAGGGGGTGCTGCTCTCACCGCAGGGCAGCACCGACGGCGACCTGATCGGGGTGCGGGTCCCGCGCGGCGCTCTCGGCGGGCCGGTGCGGCCCGGGCGCGGGCTGCTGCACCTCGGCGACGGCGCCCTGCGCACGATCGCCGTGCCCACCGTGCCCTGACCGTCTCGGGGCCGGGACGCCGCCGGCCGCCTCGCGCGGGGCGGGGCGGCCGGCGGCGGTGCGCTGGTGGCGGTCAGCGGCCGAGGGCTCCGGCGAGCTGGGCGTCGGCGTCGCGGAAGGTGGCGGCGGCCTGGGTCAGGTACTGCGCCATGCCGTCGAGGCCGGCGACGGTGTTGCGGGCGCCGGCGGTGAACTCGTCGTAGGCGGCGGCGAAGCTGCGGCTGGAGGCGTCGGTGACGTAGCCGTCGGCGACGAGCTGGTCGACCAGGCCCTTCAGCTGCGCGAGCATGCCGTCGATCTCGGCCCGCCCGCCGGTGAGCCGGCCACCGGCGTCTTCCATCTGCTGGTAGGTGACGTTGACGTTGGCCATCGCGGGTTCCAATCGGGAGATCCGGGTGCACCGGGCACCGGCGGAAGCGGATACGCGGCGGAACGTAACAGCGCTGACCGGCGGGTCCGCCCGCTCGGCGGGGGCCTGTGGACAACCGTGCGGCGGTGGACGGCGGACTCGCGCCGCGGGCGGAAGCCCTGTTTGCTGACGGGCGGTAGGACCTGCGGAAGGAGTTCGGGATGGTGCACAGGCTCGTGGTCAGCTACGGACAGCCGGAGGACCCGGCCGCGTTCGACGCCTACTACCGGGAGACGCACACGCCGCTGGCGCTGCGCCAGCCCGGCCTGGTGCGGCTGACCTACGGCAAGGCGGCGTCGCTGGACCCGGCGCAGCCGGCGCCGTACCTGGTCGCGGAACTCGACTTCGACTCCGAGGAGGCGATGACGCAGGCCCTGGGGTCGCCGGAGGGGCGCGCCGCCGGGCAGGACCTCGCCAACTTCGCCACCGGCGGCGCCACGTTCGCCCACTTCGACGTCCAGCAGGTGAGCTGACCCGGTGAACGGCGCACAGGCACTGATCCGGACCCTCGTCGACGCGGGCGTCGACGTCTGCTTCGCCAACCCCGGCACGTCGGAGATGCACTTCGTCGCCGCCCTGGACGACGTCCCGGAGATGCGGGGCGTGCTGACGCTGTTCGAGGGCGTCGCGACCGGAGCGGCCGACGGGTGGGCGCGCATGACCGGCCGGCCCGCCGCGACGCTGCTGCACCTGGGCCCGGGCATGGGCAACGGGCTGGCCAACCTGCACAACGCCCGCCGCGGCCGGGCACCGATGCTCAACGTCGTCGGCGACCACGCCCGCTCGCACAAGCGGCTGGACGCCCCGCTGGAGTCCGACATCGACGCCGTCGCCGGCACCTTCTCCACGTGGGTGCGCCGCTCGCTGTCCCCGGCCGACGTCGCGGCCGACGCCGCCGACGCGGTGGCCGCGGTCGCCACCGGCGGCATCGCGACGCTGGTCCTGCCCGCCGACGTGTCGTGGGAGGAGGGGGCCGAGGTCGCCGCCCCGCGCCCGTCCCGGCCGCGGCCGCGGGTCGCGCCGTCGGTGGTCGACGACGTCGCCGCGGTCGTGCGCGCCGACGAGCCGGTGGTCCTCCTGCTCGGCGGCGACGTCATGGGGGAGGAGGGGCAGCTGGCCGCCGCCCAGGTCGCCGCGGGCACCGGGGTGCGGCTGATGGTGGAGACCTTCCCGGCGCGGTCCACGCGCGGCGCGGGGCTGCCCGACCTGCACCGGCTGCCCTACCCGCCGGAGATGGCGATGGCCGCCCTCGCGGGCACTCGCCACCTGGTGCTGGCCGGCGCGACCGCACCGGTGCACTTCTTCGGCTACCCCGGGGTGCCCGGCCACCCGGTGCCCGAGGACTGCACGGTGCACGTGCTCAGCGGGCCGGGCGAGGACGGCACCGCGGCGCTGCGGGCGCTGGCCGACCTGGTCGCCCCCGACGCCAAGCCGGAGGTCGCCGAGTTCGAGCGGCCCGAGCTGCCCACCGGCCGGCTGACCCCGCGCACGATGGCCGCGGTCGTCGGCGCGCTGCTGCCGGAGAACGCGATCGTCGTCGACGAGGCGCTCACCTCGGGGGCGGGGCTCACGGAGATGACCTCCGCCGGCCCGCGGCACGACTGGCTCGCGCTGACCGGCGGGGCGATCGGCGACGGCCTGCCGATGGCGCTGGGCGCGGCCGTGGCCTGCCCGGACCGGCCGGTGATCGGCATCCAGGCCGACGGCAGCGCGATGTACACGATCTCGGCGCTGTGGAGCTACGCCCGCGAGCAGGCCGACATCACGACCATCATCTGCGACAACGGCTCGTACAAGATCCTCGAGCACGAGCTCTCCCGGGTGGGCGCGGCCAACGACGGCGAGCGCGCCCGCAAGCTGCTCGACCTCGGCGGCCCGCGGCTGGACTTCGTCGGTATCGCGCAGGGGATGGGTGTCCCGGCGAGCCGCGCGGGGACGGCGGAGGAACTGGCGGAGCAGCTGAGCCACGCGCTGGCCGAGCCCGGCCCGCACCTGGTCGTCGCCGCGCTGGGCGGCTGACCGGCCGGGCGAGGAGGTCGTGATCGCCCGACGAGCCGCGACCGGACCGCTGTCCGGCGGGTGGCCGCGGGTATAGCGTCGCGCTCGCGGCGGGGGCCCGACCCTCGCGGACGGGCTCTCGACCTCCTCGCACCCGGCAGCGGGCACCCCGCGGGAGTCGACGATGGCCTCAGGTGACGGCCTGCCGAGCAGGCTCGGGATCTTCCTCGTCGACGCCGCTACCGGTGCCGTGCTCACGCGTCGGGCCGTCTACGCCGAGGTCGAGGTGCCGGTGCGCCCCGCGCGTGGATCGCTGCCCGTGCGCCTGAGGTCGGTGCTCGACGAGGCCGTGCACGGGAGCGGCGCCCTCCCGGCCGACGAGGCCGATCGTGTGGTGGCGGCGATCGAGGACGCCCTGGCCGAGACCCTGCCGCAGGACGAGCTCGAGCGACTCGAGACCCAGCCCGACGAGGTGCGGGAACTCGTCGAGGAGATCGTGCACGGCATCCTCGAGCACGTACCGGGGGGCAGCACCGACCAGCTCTCGGACGGCGAACTCTCCGAAGCGACCGCGACGGTGCTGCGCCGAGCGGCCGAGGCGCGGGGGCTGCCGGTCCGCCCGCCGGTGTCCGGTGCGTGGCGCAACCCGCTGGGGGTGCTGGTCTCCGACCACGCCGGCTACGTCAGCTTCGACCTCACCCGGCTGGCCCCCGCAGCCCGGGGGCTGCTCGCGGGCGCGGTGGCGGAGCTGCGCTCCGGGGGTGCCGGACCCCTCGGGGTCGCCGTGCGCGTGCACCCCTTCGGCGGGGAGCGTCTCGACGTGCTCCCCCAGGGCAGGCTCGCCGACGACGCCGTGGTGGGCCTGGTCCACGCGCGGGGCGCCGACCTCCCCGTGGAGGCGGTCAGCGGCCTCCCGGCCATGCAGCGGCCCGGCCTCACCGACTGGCTGCTGTCACCGGGGTCGTTCGCGGCCAACCCGCAGCAACTGGTCGGCGGAGACGGCTGCGAGCACCTCTTCCCGGCGGCGCTCGCGCTGCAGGAGTTCGTGCTGCGGCAGGTCGTGCGCATCGTCGACCCGAGCGACGACCTGCGGGTCCCGGACGGGTTCCGGGCGGCGTACGTCGACGAGTACAAGGTCACCTGGCACGCGCTGGGGCACTCGCTCGGGGAGATCCGTTACAGCCTGCCCCTGGCCCCCGGGGAGAGCGTCCGGCTCGCGGTCATCGACTGGTCCTGGCAGGCCGGCACCACGCGTACCGAGGACACCGCGCTGGAGGAGACCCTCCGGCACGAGACCTCCCGGGACCGCACCGTCGCCGAGACCGTCCAGGCGGCGCTGCGGGAGACCCAGCGCGGCTCCTCGTTCATGGGCGGGACGGCCGGGTCGGTCGGGGGCAGTGCCGGCGCGGACGTGGGCGTGGTCGGCATCGGCGCGGCGGCGGGCAACACCTTCAGCCTCGGCGGGTCCACGGCCACGACGTCGGGCAGCCGTGACCTGGTGGCCGAGAACGTGCAGCGGCTCTCCGACGACTTCGCGCAGACCAGCGCCGCGCGGCGGGAGCTGCAGTCGACCGTCGTCGTCCAGGCGCAGGAGACGCAGAGCCAGACCATCCAGACCCGCACCTTCACCAACTACAACCGCGCGCACACCCTCACCGTCCTGTACCACGAGGTGCTGCGGCACTACCGGGTGACCACCGAGTGGGTCCGCCGCAGGCACGCCGTCCTGGCCAAGCTCCCCGCCCTGGTGGACTTCGACGCCGACCGGGCCAGGCAGCACCGCTGGCAGCTGGAGCCGGCACTGCTCGACCCCACCGTCGCCCCGGGCTTCGCGGCGATCGAGAAGCTCCGCGCCGCGAAGGCGGACCTGACCCGACGGGGCATCCCGAACGGGGTGGCACCGACGCCCGGGTTCTGGGAGGGCGACCTGGAGTTCGAGATGTTCGAGCTCGGCATCAAGTCCCGCGACGGGGAGGGGACGGAGGAGCCCGTCGTCGGCTACGTCGTCGTCCCCGGGACCGGGCTGGCGGAGAAGAAGTACGAGTTGCACTACGTCTACAAGGGCGCCTCGCCGGTGGGTGGGCTGCACGACCTGAACAAGGGCGGCCGGTTCGAGAGCAGCGCGACCATCTGGACCTTCGTGAAGCCGCACGACCCGGTGACGGGACGGCACGTGCCGGTGCGCTGGGGCGACATCCTGGGCTTCCAGTTCGAGAAGTGGGGGGACGACGACGTCTGGCGGGTCGACTGGCTGACCATCAACGGCCTGGGCGCGAACGGGCTGTTCGTCTCACTGACCGAGGGCTCCCGCGACGTCGACCTGTGGTTCGAGGACGAGGAACCCGGGGGCTCGGAGGCCTTCACCTGGATCAAGCGGCCCGCCCCCCGGCAGCCGGACAACCCCGGGATCCCCGGGGCCGACGCCGCGCTGACCCCGGAGGAGCACGCGTCGATCGACCGGCTCGTGACCCACCTGCAGTCGGCTCGCGAGCACTACAACCGCGTGCTGCGGCTCACCACCGACCCCGGCGCTCTCGCCCGGGCATTCGAGTCCCAGCAGTGGACCGCCGGCGTCTCGATGGACGAGGCGGTCCTGCCGCGGCCGCTGGAGGTGTTCGGCAGCTACGTCGCCTACCCCCTGGCCCGCCAGCCGTCCGACGAGGAGGTCGAGCGCCGGGCCGGTGCCCTGCGGGCACGATCCGAGGTGCTGATCACGATGCCGACCCGCGGCGTCTTCGCCGAGGGGAAGCTGGGCCACTGCAGCGTCGCGGAGGAGATCGACAACACCCGCTTCTGGAAGTGGGAGGAGCACCCGCTGCCGATCACCCCGTCGGAGATCGCGCCGGCCGTACCCGTCGCCCCCACCCCGCAGCAGCAGGACGCCACTCCCACGGCGTTCCCGGCGCCGGTGGTCACGGTCGTCGCGCCCGGCCAGGCCCCCGACCCGACCGGGCTCGCCGCCGCCCTGGACCTGCTGGGTCGCCCGGAGATCTTCCGCGACATGTCGTCCCGGGCGGAGGTGGCCGACCTGCTGGCGCGGCTCTCGGACAACACCATCTCCATCGCCGAGGCGGCCAACCGGGCACGGCAGATCACCGG
>NZ_SSXB01000054.1:0-27994 GCF_021698995.1 Blastococcus sp. KM273129
CAGCACGGCGGCGAAGGCGCAGGCGGCCACGGTGCCGACGGCGTACTCGGCGGTGCTCAGGCCCGCCTCCGCCCGGCTCCGCAGCCGGGCCAGTCGACCCGGGCGGAGGCGGGCATGAGCACCGCCGAGTACGCCGTCGGCACCGTGGCCGCCTGCGCCTTCGCCGCCGTGCTGTACCGCGTGGTCTCCGGCGACAGCGTCGTCGACGGCCTCACCGACCTGGTCGAGGCCGCGCTGGCCACGCTCTCCTGAGCGTGCGGTGCCGAGCGGCCCGGCGGGGCGAGGCCGGGATGGTCACCGCGGAGACGGCGGTGGTGCTGCCGGTCCTGCTGCTCGTGCTGGCCGGGGCCGTCGCCGCCGTCACCGTGGTGGGCGCCCAGCTGCGCTGCGTCGACGCCGCGCGGGAGGGCGCCCGCGCGGCGGCGCGGGGGGAGGACGCCGCGGTCGTGGCGGAGTGGGCCGGCCGGGCGGCGCCGCCCGGTGCCCGCACCGGGCTCACCGCCAGCGGGGACGAGGTCCGGGTCGCGGTCACGGCCGAGGTGCGGCCGCTCGGGCCGCTGCCCTGGCGGGTGACGGTGGGAGCGGAGGCCGTCGCGTGGCGGGAGCCCGCCGCCGGCGTCCCGGGATGAGCGGTGAGCGCGGCTCGGCCACGGTGTGGGTGGTGGTGCTCTCCGCCGTCCTCGTCGCCGTCACCGCCGGTGCGGTGCTGGCCGGGGCGGCCACGGTGGCCCGCCACCGCGCCGGGACGGCCGCGGACCTGGCCGCGCTCGCCGCCGCCGGGCCGGCGGTGCTCGGCGATCCCGCGCCGTGCGCGGCGGCGGCCGGGGTCGCCGCCGCCAACGGCGCCGACCTCGTGGGCTGCCGGGTCGGGCCGGGGGCGGTCGTGGTGGTCGAGGTCCGCGTCCCCCTCCGGCTGGGCCGGCTGGGGGTGCACCACGCGACCGGCCGGGCCCGTGCCGGACCCGTGCCCACCGGGTCAGAAGACGAGGTCCTCCTCGGCCGGTCCGGGCGGGGCACCGGCGACCGCGGTGGCCGGCGGCCCGGTGGGGACCGGCGTCCCCACGGTGCCCGGTGTCCGTCCGGCGGCCGGCTTCCCCGCGCGGGCGTCCTCCTCGTCGGAGGCCTCGTCGGGGTCGTCGTCGGTGTCGTCGTCGGGCTCGTCGTCGGTGTCGTCGTCCGTCGCGCTGCGCTCGTCGGGGTCGTCGTCGGGCTCGTCGTCGGTGTCGTCGTCCGTCGCGCTGCGCTCGTCGGCCGCGGCCAGCTCGTCCAGCACGACGTCGAGCACCCGCACGGCGCCGGCCTTGTCCAGCGGGTCGTTGCCGTTGCCGCACTTGGGCGACTGCACGCACGAGGGGCAGCCGGCCTCGCACTCGCAGCTGGCGACGGTCGCCCGCGTGGCCTGCAGCCACCGGCGCAGCGCCGCGTACCCGCGCTCGCTGAAGCCCGCACCGCCGGGGTGCCCGTCGTAGACGAACACCGCCGCGGTGCCGGTGTCGGGGTGCACCGCCGTCGACAGCCCGCCCAGGTCCCACCGGTCGCAGGTCGCCAGCAGCGGCAGGATGCCGATCGCGGCGTGCTCGGCGGCGTGCAGCGAGCCGGGCAGCGCCGCGTCGTCGACCTCGGCCCGCTCCACGGCGCGGGGGTCGAAGGTCAGCCACACGGCCTTGGTGCGCAGCTGGCGCGGCGGCAGGTCCAGCGGGAACTCCGCCAGCACCTCTCCGCTGCCCAGCCGGCGCCGCTGGTAGGCCACCACCTGGTTGGTCACGTCGACCACGCCGGTGTGCGCCGTCACCGTTCCCAGCCGCCGGGTCCGCTCCACCGAGACGATCGACAGGTCGGTCACGTCGCGCGCGACCGTGGTCCAGTCGGGGCTCTCGGGGTGCACGACCGCGCAGGCGTCGTCGACGTCGAACTCGTCGACGACGAAGGTGTCGCCGCGGTGCACGTAGAGCGCGCCCTCGTGCACCGTCGAGTGCGCGGCCCCGCCGTCGACGGTACCCAGCAGCCGCCCGGTGCCCGCCTCGATGATCGCCACCGGCTCGTCGCCGCTGCCGCGGATGTCCACATCGGGGCGGCCGCGTCCGGCCCAGTACCAGCCGGCGGGGCGGCGGCGCAGCTGCCCGGCGGCCACGAGCTGCTCGAGCTGCGCCTCGGCCACCGGTCCGCCGAAGTCGGCCAGGTCCGCGGGCACCAGCGGCAGCTCGGCGGCGGCGCAGCACAGCTGCGGGCCCAGCACGTAGGGGTTGGCCGGATCGGTCACGGTGGCCTCGACCGGCCGGCCGAACACCGCCCGCGGGTGGTGGGCCAGGTAGTGGTCCAGCGGGTCGTCGCGGGCGACGAAGACGACCAGCGACTCCCGCTGCGCACGCCCGGCGCGGCCGGCCTGCTGCCAGAGGGAGGCGAGCGTGCCCGGGTAGCCGGCCAGGACGACGGCGTCGAGCCCGGCGATGTCGATGCCGAGCTCCAGGGCGTTGGTGGTCGCCACGCCGAGCAGGTCGCCGGCCGACAGCGCCCGTTCCAGCTCCCGGCGCTCCTCGGGCAGGTAGCCGCCGCGGTAGGAGTCCACCCGGGTCGCCAGGTCGGGGCGCCCGCGGTCGTGCAGCAGCCGGCGGGCCTGCTCGGCCACCGACTCGGCGCTCCGGCGCGAGCGGACGAACGCCAGCGTGCGGGCGCCGCGCTCGACCAGGTCGGCGAGCAGCCCGGCGGCGTCGGCGGCGGCCGATCGGCGCAGCGGTGCCCCGTGCTCGCCGGTCCGCTCCGTCAGCGGCGGCTCCCACAGCGCGAAGGTGGCCCCCGGGCGCGGCGAGCCGTCGTCGGTGACGGCCAGGACCTCGGCGCCGACCAGCCGGGTGGCGGCGGCGGCCGGGGCCGCGACAGTGGCCGAGGCCAGCACGAACACCGGCTCGGCGCCGTAGCGCCGGCAGATGCGCCGCAGCCGCCGCAGCACGTGGCCCACGTGCGACCCGAAGACGCCGCGGTAGGCGTGGCACTCGTCGATGACCACGTAGGCGACCCGGCGCAGCGTGCTCGACCACCGCTGGTGGGCCGGCAGGATCCCGCGGTGCAGCATGTCGGGGTTGGTGACGATCCAGCGCGAGTGCCGCCGGACCCAGTCCCGCTCCTCGGCCGGGGTGTCGCCGTCGTAGGCGGCCGGCCGCACCGACGGGTCGGCCAGCTCGGCGACCGAGGCCAGCTGGTCGCGGGCCAGGGCCTTGGTGGGTGCGAGGTAGAGGACGCAGGCGCGCTGGTCCTCGGCCAGCCGGGTCAGGGCCGGCAGCTGGTAGGCCAGCGACTTCCCCGAGGCGGTGCCGGTCGCGACGACGACGTGCCGGCCGTCGCGGGCGGCCTGCGCCGCCGCCACCTGGTGCTGCCACGGGGCGCGCACGCCCCGGGCGGCCAGCCGGCCGCGCAGCGCCGGGTCGACCCAGTCCGGCCAGCCGGTGGTGCGGCTGTCCCGCACCGGCAGGTGGTGGACGTGGGTGACGGGCTGCTCGTCCTCCGCCGTGCCCGCGAGCAGCGCGGCCAGCAGCTCGCCGCCACCCGGCACCTGGCCGGTCGCCGCCACGCCGCCCCCGGACCGTTCGTCCGTGCCGGGAGGGGGAGCCGACCGGACCGGGTGGAGCGTGGTCACGCCTCCCACTGTCACACCCCGGCGCAACTCTCCGCGGTCCGGAGGGCACGGGGAGCAGAGGGGGTTGCACGGAGTGTGACGTGGCTTACACTTCGCCGCGTTCGTGTCCCGGCGGGTCCCTCCGGTTCGCGGACGCCGATCTCCGCCCGGGCCGGGGAGCACGGCGCCACCCGGGCGGCCACCGACGCCTGGAGGACCCATGTCCGAAGGTTCGCTGTCCGGCGGGGAGACCGCGCTCGTCGCCGTCGTCCTCGTCGTCTCCCTCGCCGCCCTGGGCTTCGCCGCCTACCTGGTCCGCGCGGTCGTCGCCGCCGACCAGGGCACGGAGAAGATGCGCGAGATCGCCCGGGCGGTGCAGGAGGGGGCGGCCGCCTACCTGCGCCGGCAGTTCCGGACGCTGGCGTTCTTCGCCGTCGTCGTCTTCGCCCTGCTGCTGGTGCTCCCGGTCGCCGAGGGCGGCCTGGGCACCCGGCTGGGGCGCGCGGTGTTCTTCCTCGTCGGCGCGCTGTTCTCGGCGCTGGTCGGCTTCATCGGCATGACGCTGGCCACCCGCGGCAACGTCCGGGTGGCCGCGGCGGCGCGCGACGGCGGCTACCGGCCCGCCTTCCGCATCGCGTACCGCACCGGCGGGGTCTGCGGGATGATCACGATCGGGCTGGGCCTGTTCGGCGCCGCGCTGGTCCTGCTGCTGTTCGACGAGACCGCGCCGGTGGTCCTCGAGGGCTTCGGGTTCGGCGGCGCGCTGCTGGCGATGTTCATGCGCGTGGGCGGCGGCATCTTCACCAAGGCCGCCGACGTCGGCGCCGACCTCGTCGGCAAGGTCGAGGCCGGCATCCCGGAGGACGACCCGCGGAACGCCGCGACCATCGCCGACAACGTGGGCGACAACGTCGGCGACTGCGCGGGCATGGCCGCCGACCTCTTCGAGTCCTACGCGGTCACCCTCGTCGCCGCGCTCATCCTCGGGCAGGTCTTCTTCGGCCCCGTGGGCATGGTCTTCCCGCTCGTGGTCGCCGCCATCGGCGTGGTCGCCTCGATCGTCGGCGTGCTGGCCACCAACCCGGGCAAGGCCGACCGCAACGGCCTGGCCCCGATCAACCGCGGCTTCTTCGTCTCCGCGGCGGTGTCACTGGTGCTGGTCGCGGTCGCCGCCTTCACCGTGCTGCCGGGCACCGGCGGGGGCGTCGACCTCCCGGTCAGCCCCCAGGTGCTCGGGCTGGTCGCGGTGCTGGTCGGCGTCGTCCTGGCCGCGGCGATCCAGCAGCTCACCGGCTACTTCACCGAGACCAGCCGCAAGCCGGTCCAGGACGTCGGCCGCAGCTCGCTCACCGGGCCGGCCACCGTCATCCTGTCGGGCATCTCGCTGGGCCTGGAGTCGGCGGTCTACGCCGCGCTCCTCATCGGCGGTGCCGTCTACGGCGCCTTCCTCATCGGCGGCGGGGCGGCCCTCTACGCCGTCGCGCTCGCCGGCTGCGGCCTGCTGACGACGGCCGGCGTCATCGTCTCCATGGACACCTTCGGCCCGGTCAGCGACAACGCGCAGGGCATCGCCGAGATGTCCGGTGACATCGACGACGAGGGCGCCCGGGTGCTCACCGACCTCGACGCCGTCGGCAACACCACGAAGGCGATCACCAAGGGCATCGCCATCGCCACCGCCGTCCTCGCGGCCACCGCCCTCTTCGGCTCCTACAACGCCCAGGTCGCGCTCGCGCTCGAGGAGGCCGGCGCCACGCTCGGCGACGCGTTCAGCCTGGTGAACCCGAACAACGTCGTCGGTGCGGTGCTGGGGGCCGCGGTGGTGTTCCTCTTCTCCGGCCTGGCGATCAGCGCGGTGTCGCGGGCCGCCGGGCGGGTCGTCTTCGAGGTGCGCGAGCAGTTCCGCACCCACCCCGGGATCATGACCTTCGCCGAGCGCCCCGACTACGGCGCCGTCGTCGACATCTGCACCAAGGACTCGCTGCGCGAGCTGGCCACGCCCGGGCTGCTGGCCGTGCTCGCGCCGGTGGCCGTGGGCTTCGGCCTCGGCATCGGGCCCCTGGCCGCCTACCTCGTCGGCGCGATCGCGGCCGGCACCCTCATGGCGGTGTTCCTCTCCAACTCCGGAGGGGCGTGGGACAACGCCAAGAAGATGGTGGAGGACGGCAGCTACGGCGGGAAGGGCAGCGAGGCCCACGCCGCCACCGTCATCGGCGACACCGTCGGCGACCCGTTCAAGGACACCGCCGGGCCCGCGATCAACCCGTTGATCAAGGTGATGAACCTCGTGGCGCTGCTCATCGCGCCGGCCGTGGTCTCCCTGTCGGTGGGCCAGGACGCCAACACCCCGGCGCGGGTGGCGATCGCGCTCGCCGCCGTGCTCGTCGTCGTCGCCGCGGTCGTCGTCTCCAAGCGCCGCTCGGTCGTCGTCGGCGGCGCGGCGCCCACCCCGGCCGACTCGGAGCTGACCACCAGCGCCCCCTGACCTGCCCCCTTCGCGGTACGCCGTCTTCCACCTGCGGGAACACCGCCGCACGATCCACGTTGGTCGGGGTGGCGGCACGCCCACGAGAAGGTTGCGCCCGGCGCACCGTCACCGGCGTGGCTTACCGTGGCCCGCCGAGGGGCGTTCCGCGGTGGCGCCCGCCCGGTCCCGGAACCCCGGAGCCGGTGCACCCCGGGCCGGCCGGCCCGGACCGGCGCACCGCACCCGCACCACCTCAGCACCACCGACAGGAGTCCCGTGCCCACGAAGACCACGCAGCCCGGCACCGAGAACGAGCCCACGACCGGCGGCGCCGCGAAGACGCCGGCCCGCCGGGGCTCGGCCGCGCCCGGCGGCCGGCCGCTGGTCATCGTCGAGTCGCCGACGAAGGCCAGCAAGATCGCCGGGTACCTCGGCAGCGGCTACGTCGTCGAGGCCAGCGTCGGGCACATCCGCGACCTGCCGCGCAACGCCGCCGACGTGCCGGCCGAGCACAAGGGCGCGGCCTGGGCCCGGCTCGGGGTCGACGTCGACAACTCCTTCGAGCCGCTCTACGTGGTCAGCCCCGACCGCAAGCAGCAGGTCACCCGGCTCAAGCAGCTGGTCAAGAACGCCAGCGAGATCTACCTCGCGACAGACGAGGACCGCGAGGGCGAGGCCATCGCCTGGCACCTGATCGACACCCTCAAGCCGCGGGTCCCCGTGCGCCGGATGGTCTTCCACGAGATCACCCCCGAGGCGATCGCCCGCGCCGTCGCCAACCCCCGCGACCTGGACACCCACCTGGTCGACGCCCAGGAGACCCGCCGCATCCTCGACCGGCTCTACGGCTACGAGGTCAGCCCGGTCCTCTGGAAGAAGGTGCTGCCCAAGCTGTCCGCCGGGCGCGTCCAGTCGGTCGCGACCCGCATCGTGGTCGAGCGCGAGCGCGAGCGGATGGCCTTCCACGCCGCCGACTACTGGTCGCTGGAGGGCACCTTCGCCGTCACCGGCGGGCGCGCCGGTGCCGACGCGGGTGAGCCGACCACCGTGCGGGCCAAGCTGGTCAGCGTCGACGACAGCCGGGTCGCCACCGGCCGGGACTTCGACCCCGCCACCGGCCGCGTCACCGGTGACGTGGTGCACCTCGACGAGGCCGGCGCCCGCGGCCTGGCCGCCCGGCTCGAGGGCCGGCAGGTGAGCGTCAGCCGGGTCGACGAGAAGCCCTACCGCCGTCGCCCGTACGCGCCGTTCACCACCTCGACGCTGCAGATGGAGGCCGGCCGCAAGCTCGGCTGGTCGTCGGCGCAGACCATGCGGGTGGCGCAGCGGCTGTACGAGAACGGCCACATCACCTACATGCGGACCGACTCGACGAACCTGTCGCAGGAGGCGATCGACGCCGCCCGGCAGCAGGCCCGCGAGCTCTACGGCGACGCCTACGTGCCGGCCGAGGCCCGCCGCTACGCGAAGAAGTCCAAGGGCGCCCAGGAGGCGCACGAGGCCATCCGCCCGGCCGGGGACAGCTTCCGCACGCCGGGCCAGCTCGCCGCAGGGCTGGCCCGCGACGAGTTCCGGCTCTACGAGCTGATCTGGCAGCGCACGGTCGCCTCCCAGATGGCCGACGCCGTCGGCCAGACCGTGAGCGTCCGGCTGGTCGGGCGCAGCGCGACCGACGAGGCGGTCGAGTTCACCGCCGCGGGGCGCACGATCACCTTCCCCGGCTTCCTCCGCGCCTACGTCGAGTCCCGCGACGAGGGCGCGCAGAAGGACGGCGAGGACGACCACGGCAGCGACGACGCCGAGCGCCGGCTGCCCCGCCTGGAGCGCGGCCAGCAGCTCGACACCGAGGCGCTGGACGCCAAGGGGCACACGACCCAGCCGCCGTCCCGGTACACCGAGCCGAGCCTCGTGGCGCGCCTCGAGGAGCTGGGCATCGGCCGGCCCTCCACCTTCGCCTCGATCATGCAGACGATCCAGGACCGCGGGTACGTGTGGAAGAAGGGCAACGCGCTGGTGCCCTCCTTCATCGCGTTCGCCGTGACCAACCTGCTCGAGCAGCACTTCGCGCAGCTGGTCGACTACGACTTCACCGCGTCGCTGGAGACCGAGCTCGACGAGATCGCCGGCGGCACCCTGGGCCGGGTGGACTGGCTGACCGAGTTCTACTTCGGCGGCGAGGGCCGGCACGCCGGCGCGATCGCCCAGTCCGGCGGCCTCAAGCAGGTCATCGGCCAGCGCCTGGAGGAGATCGACGCCCGCGGCGTCAACTCGATCCCGCTCCGCGCCACCGACCCCGAGGGCCGGCCGGTCGTCGTGCGGGTCGGTCGCTACGGCCCGTACCTGCAGGCCGGCGGCGAGGACGGTGCCCGGGTCAGCATCCCCGAGGACCTCGCGCCCGACGAGCTGACGACGGAGAAGGTCCGCGAGCTGCTCGAGGCGCCCTCGGGCGACCGCGAGCTCGGCACCGACCCGGAGTCCGGGCACCCGGTGGTCGTGAAGGCCGGCCGCTACGGCCCCTACGTCACCACCGTCGTCCCCGAGGGCAGCAAGGAGTCCCCGCGCACGGCGAGCCTGTTCTCCTCCATGTCCCCCGAGACGGTGACGATCGAGGACGCGCTCAAGCTGCTCACCCTGCCGCGCACCGTGGGCACCGCGCCCGACGGCGAGGAGATCCAGGCGCTCAACGGCCGCTACGGCCCGTACCTGAAGAAGGGCACCGACTCCCGCTCGCTGGACGGCGAGGAGAAGCTGTTCACCACCACGCTGGACGAGGCGCTGGCGATCTTCGCCCAGCCCAAGCAGCGCGGCCGGGCGGCGGCCAAGGCCCCGCTCAAGGAGCTCGGGCCCGACCCGGTCACCCAGGGCGTGGTCACCGTGCGGGAGGGGCGCTTCGGCCCGTACGTGACCGACGGCGAGACGAACGCCAGCCTGCGCAAGGGCGACGACGTCGAGTCGATCACCATCGAGCGCGCCGCCGAGCTGCTGGCCGACCGCCGCGCCCGCGGCCCGGCGACCAAGAAGAAGGCCGCCAAGAAGACCACCGCGAAGAAGACGGCGGCCAAGAAGACGACGGCGAAGAAGACCACCGCCAAGAAGGCGGCGTCCGCCGACGCGGTCACCGCCGGCTGAACCCCGTGACCACCCCCGACCGGTGCGCGCTGCAGGCCCGGGCGCGTTCGTTCGGGGGAGTCGCGGGGAGCTACGCGGCGTTGCGCCCGACCTACCCGGCGGACGCCGTGCAGTTCCTCCTCGGCCGTGGGGCCGCGCTGGACGTGCTCGACCTCGGGGCGGGCACCGGGCCGCTCACCGAGGTGGCGGCGGGCCTGGGGCACCGCGTCCGCGCGGTCGACCCGTCGCCGGAGATGCTCGCCGAGCTCGCCGCCCGCCTGCCCGCCGTCGTGACCGAGGTCGGCACCGCCGAGCAGCTCCCGGTCGAGGACGCGTCGGTCGACGCCGTCGTGGCGGGCCAGGCCGCGCACTGGTTCGACCCCGCGCCGGCCGCCCGCGAGCTCCGCCGGGTGCTCCGCCCCGGCGGGCTGGTCGGCCTGGTCTGGAACACCCGCGACGAGCGCGTGCCCTGGGTGGCCGCGCTCGGGGAGCGCATCGCCGACGAGGCCCGCGGGCACGAGGCGGACCGCGCCGTCGTCGAGCGCTTCGCCGCCGAGCTCGCGGCCGACGTCGAGGTCGCCGAGTCGGCGGTCGTGCAGCGGGTGAGCCCCGAGGACGTCGTCGCCGGGATCGGCACCCGCAGCTACGTCGCGGTCATGGACGGGGCCCGGCGCGCGGAGTTCCTCGCCGGGGTCCGGGAGCTGCTGGCCGACCACCCGGACACCCGGGGGCGGGCCGAGCTGGAGCTGCCCTACCGGACGCACGCCTACCGGCTCAGCCCGCGCTGAGGACGCCGACCGTCGGTGCGCGCCGATGCGCGGTCCGCGGCGTGAGCGCCGCGCATCCGCGCCCACCGCCGACCCAGGAGTGCCGGGTGGCCGGCGGGCGGACCGCGGGTGACGGATTGACCCGACCGGGCGGCGAGGGGCCGGAATCGTCCCGCCCGACCGGTACCGTTGCCCCGCTGGGGCCCGCTCCGCCCTGGCGCCCTCCGACCTTGGGAGCCCGCGATTCCAGCCGAGCCGACGCCCCCGGTACCCCCGTCCGACGGGGCTGTCGGTGCTGCCCCGGGCGACGGTCTGCCGCCCGCCGGCACACCGGTGCCCCCGTCGGCGGGTCCGCCGCTGACCGACGTGGGGGAGGAGGCCGCGCCCTCGGGTGCGGGCACCTCCGCCGCAGGCACCCCGGCCGAGGGCGCCCCCGGCGCGGACGGTTCCGGCGCGGTGGGTACGGCGGCGAAGATCCGCGCGGTCCTGCGGGTGCCCGACTTCCGCAAGCTGTGGCTGTCCACCTTGCTGTCCAGCTTCGGCGACTGGCTCGGGCTGCTCGCCATCACGGTGACCGCCACGATGACCTTCGACGACTACGCGGCGCAGAACTTCGCGCTCGCGGGCGTCCTGCTCTTCCGGCTGCTCCCGGCCATCGTGCTCGGGCCGGTGGCGGGGGCGTTCGCCGACCGGTTCGACCGCCGGAAGACGATGGTGGTCACCGACATCCTCCGGTTCGGCCTGTTCGCCTCGATCCCGATCGTCGACAACCTGATCTGGCTGTTCATCGCCCAGTTCGTCATCGAGGCCTTCAGCCTGTTCTGGATCCCGGCGAAGGACGCCGCCGTCCCCAACATGCTCCGCAAGGACCAGCTCGAGCCGGCCAACCAGCTGTCGCTGGTGACGACCTACGGGCTGACGCCGGTGCTCGCCGCCATCGTGTTCGCCCTGCTCACCAGCGTGGGGGGCGAGCTCAGCGGCGTGCTGCCGGGGGTGGACGAGGTGGACCTCGCCCTCTACCTGAACGCGCTCACCTTCCTGGTCGCGGCCTTCGTCATCTGGAACCTGCCGTCGATCAGCGGCCGCCGGGCGGAGGGGGCGGTCGTCGGCCAGCAGGAGAGCTTCCTCGGCTCGCTGGTCAAGGGCTTCTCCTTCGCCGGGCACACCCGCCTGATCCGGGGCCTGGTCGTGGGCATCACCGGGGCCTTCGTCGCGGCGGGCGCGATCATCGCCACCGGGCAGGCCTACGTCAACGTGCTCGGGGGCGGCGAGGCGGCGTACGGCCTGCTGTTCGGCGCCGTCTTCGTGGGCCTGGGGCTGGGCATCGGCATCGGCCCCAGCGTGGCCCGCGACCTCGCCCGCGAGCGCATCTTCGGGCTGGCGATCGTCGGCGCCGGGGTGGTGGTGGTGCTGCTGTCCTGGTCCATCGCGCTGTGGATATCGCTGCTGCTCGTGGTCGTCATGGGCTTCTTCGCCGGCATGGCGTTCCTGGCCGGCATCACCCTGATCGGCACCGAGGTCGAGGACTCGATCCGGGGCCGCACCTTCGCGATCGTGCAGTCCCTGGTCCGCGCCGCGCTGATCGTCTCCCTGGCCCTCGTGCCGATCGGGGTGGGCCTGATCGGGCGGCAGGAACTGGACCTCGGCGCCGTCGCGCTGCCGCTCTCCGGCGAGCGCATCATGCTGTTCGCCGCCGGTCTGCTCGCCGTCGGCGTCGGGCTGGTCGCCTACCGCCAGATGGACGACCGCCGCCCCATCCCGCTGTGGGCCGACGTCGTCACCGCGCTGCGCCGCGACACCACCGCCCGCCGCCGGCTGGCCGGCGGCGGCGTGCTCATCGCCTTCGAGGGCGGCGAGGGGGCCGGCAAGTCCACCCAGGTGCGCCGGCTGCAGGAGTGGCTCGCCGACGAGGGGCTGACCGCCCGGGCCTCCTTCGAGCCCGGCGCCACCCCGCCGGGGGCCGGCATCCGCTCGATCGTGCTCGACCGGGCCCAGGTGGGCATCGCCCCGCGGGCCGAGGCGCTGCTCTACGCGGCCGACCGCGCCCAGCACGTGCACGAGGTGCTGCGCCCCGCGCTCGACGCCGGCGAGGTCGTGATCACCGACCGGTTCATCGACAGCTCGCTGGCCTACCAGGGCGCCGGGCGCACCATCCCGCTGGACGACGTGCGCATGCTCTCCCGCTGGGCCGCTCAGGGGCTGCGGCCCGACCTGACGGTCCTGCTCGACCTGCCGCCCGAGGTGGGCCTCGCCCGGGCCCGTGGCCGCGCCGCCGCCGACCGGCTGGAGTCGGAGTCGCTGGATTTCCACCAGCGCGTGCGGCGGACCTTCCAGGAGCTCGCCGAGGCCGAGCCCGACCGCTACCTGGTGCTCGACGCCCGGCGGTCGCCCGACGAGCTCGCCGCGGCCATCCGGGTGCGGGTCGCCGAGCTGCTCTCCGGGCTGCCGCTGCAGACCCCCGCCCCGCCGCCCGCGCAGCCGCACGCCGTCCGGGAGCCGCGGCACGAGGGCCGGAGCGGTGCCCACGCGCACCACCCGCACGCCCAGACCGGCGCCACGCCGCAGCTGCACCCGTGACCGCCCCGGTGGTGGCGCCCGAGGAGGGCGTCTGGACGCAGGTGATCGGGCAGCCGGCCGTGGTCGCCGAGCTGCGGGCGGCGATCGCCGATCCCACGGCGATGACCCACGCCTGGCTGTTCACCGGGCCGCCGGGCTCCGGGCGGTCCGTCGCCGCGCGGGCCTTCGCCGCGGCGCTCCAGTGCCCCGACGGCGGGGACGGCACCTGCCACGCCTGCCGCACCGTGCTGGCCGGGACGCACGCCGACGTCCAGCGGATCGTCCCCGAGGGGCTCTCCATCGGCGTCGCCGAGGTGCGCGAGCTGGTGCGCATCGCCGGCCGGGCGCCTTCGCAGGGGCGCTGGCAGGTGGTGGTCGTCGAGGACGCCGACCGGATGACCGAGCAGGCCTCCAACACCGTGCTGAAGATGCTCGAGGAGCCGCCGCCGCGCACGGTCTTCCTGCTGTGCGCGCCCAGCCTGCACCCCGAGGACGTGCCGGTCACCATCCGGTCCCGGTGCCGGGTCGTGGGGCTGCGCACTCCGCCGGTCGACGCCGTCGCCGACGTGCTGGTGCGCCGTGACGGGATCGACCCCGCACTGGCGTCCTGGTCGGCCGCCGCCTCCGGCGGGCACGTGGGCCGGGCCCGGCGGCTGGCGCGGGACGAGACGGCCCGGCTGGCCCGCAAGGCGGTGCTCGACGTGCCGCTGCGGCTGGTCTCGCTCGCCGCCTGCCTGGACGCCGCCGACGACCTCGTGGGCGCGGCGAAGGAGGAGGCCGACGAGGCCTCCGCCGCCCTGGACGGCGCCGAGACCGAGGCGGTCAAGGCGAGCCTCGGGGTCGGCGCGCGCGGGCCGGGTGTCGCCGCCGCCAGCCGTGGCGCCGGCCAGCTCAAGGAGCTGGAGAAGCGGCAGAAGTCGCGGGCGACCCGCCTCGGGCGCGACTCCCTGGACCGCGCCCTGGTCGACCTCGCGGGGCTCTACCGCGACGCGCTGGTCCTCGACGCCGCGCCCGGGACCGACCTGCAGCTGAACCACCCCGACCGCCGCGCCGACGCCGAGGAGCTGGCCCGCCGGATCGGGGCGGAAGGGGCGCTGCGCCGCATCGACGCCGTCCTCGCCTGCCGCACGGCGCTGGAGCAGAACGTGAAGCCGCAGGTCGCCCTCGAGGCGCTCACCGTCGCGCTGCGCCTGCCGTCCTGAGCCGCCGCACCCGCCGGCCGTGGCGCCCGCGCCGGGCGCTCCGGGAGGGCCACCCCTGCGCCGTCCCGGCGGGGACCGTGTCGTAGGCTGTGCGGGCAGTTCGCCGCCTTAGCTCAGTCGGTAGAGCATCTCACTCGTAATGAGAAGGTCGTCGGTTCGATTCCGACAGGCGGCTCGCACAGCACGGGCCCGTCCACCTGGACGGGCCCGTCGTCGTCCCGGGCCGGGCACGCTGCGCGGTCCCGGTCGCGGGTACGGCTGATGGCGGCACGTCCCCCGGGGGATGTGCCGCCATCGGTGCGTCCGGCGCCCGGTTCTGAGCCCGGGCGGGGGTTCAGTGGTGCGCGGAACCGTTCTTGGCGCGCTCGATCGAGGCCCGGATCTCGTCCTCGGCGGCCTCGCGGCCGACCCACTCGGCACCCTCGACCGACTTGCCCGGCTCGAGGTCCTTGTAGGTCTCGAAGAAGTGCTGGATCTCGAGGCGGTCGAACTCCGACACGTCCTCGATCTCCTTGAGGTGCGCCACCCGCGGGTCCGTCGCCGGCACGCAGAGGACCTTGTCGTCCCCTCCGGCCTCGTCGGTCATGCGGAACATGCCGATGGCCCGGCACGTCACCAGGCACCCGGGGAACGTCGGCTCCTCGAGGATCACCAGGGCGTCCAGCGGGTCGCCGTCCTGCCCCAGGGTGTTCTCGATGTAGCCGTAGTCCGCCGGGTAGCGGGTGGAGGTGAACAGCATCCGGTCCAAGCGGATGCGTCCGGTCTCATGGTCCAGCTCGTACTTGTTCCGCTGGCCCTTCGGGATTTCTACCGTCACGTCGAACTGCACGCACGTAGTGTGGCCCACGGGGGGCTGCGCGGTCGGCGCAGGCCCCCTTCTGGGGGGTGGGCACCATCTCGTCGAGCGGCTCGACGATCGTCACGGCCAACTACGGCCGCTTCCGGCGGCGGATGATCACCGGCATCGCCCTGCTCGTCACGCTGCTCGTCGGCGGTGGCATCGGGCTGGGTGTCTTCCTGGGGACCGACGCCGGTGCCGGGGACGACGCCGTCGCCGTCCCGGACGCCGTGCTGCCCGACCTCGGCGACGCCGAGCCCGTCCTGGCCGCGCTCTCCGCCGATGCGCCGGTGCCCGACCCGGCCGCCCTCGAGGCCGCGCTCACCCCGCTGGTCACCGGCCCGCCGCTCGGGCCGGGCACGACGGCGCAGGTCGTCGACGTCGCCACCGGTGAGGTCCTGTACGACCGGGACGCCGGCGCTCCGCTGACGCCCGCCTCCACCGCCAAGCTGCTCACCGCCACCGCCGCGCTCACCACCCTGGACCCCGCCGCGACGTTCGAGACCCGGGTGGTCGCCGGCTCCGCGCCCGGCGAGGTGGTGCTCGTGGGCGGTGGGGACCCGACCCTGTCGCGCACCGAGCCGTCGCAGAGCTACCCCGGCGCCCCGACGATGGCCGACCTCGCCACCCAGGTCGTGGCCGCGCTCCCGGCCGGCACCGCCGTCACCCGCGTCGTCGTCGACAGCTCGCTGTTCAGCGGGCCGCTGACCGCCAGTGGCTGGGGCCCGGGCGATGCACCCTCCAGCTACGCCGCACCGATCACCGCCACCGCCGTCGACGGCGCGCGGGTCAGCCCCGGGGCGCTCGCGCGCAGCGGCCAGCCCGGCCTGGACGCCGGCGCCGCCCTGGCCGACGCCCTCGGCGCGCCCGGTGCCGCGGTGGTGCTCGGCCAGGCCCCGGCCGGCGCCCGCACCCTCGGCACCGTGGAGTCCGCGCCGGTCGCCCGTCTGGTCGAGCAGGCGCTGTCGCAGTCGGACAACGTGCTCGCCGAGGTGCTGGCCCGGCACGTCGCGCTCGCGCGGGACGAGGCGGCCACCTTCGACGGGGCGGCGCAGGCCGTCGTCGAGGCGCTGGACGAGCTGGGCCTCGACGTCACCGGCATCACCCTGGCCGACGGCAGCGGGCTGTCGCGGGAGAACGTGGTGACCGCCGAACTGCTCACCGCGGTGGTGGGCGGCGCCGCCGACGGCAGCCTCGGCGAGGCCGCCGGGCTGCTGCCCGGCCTGCCGGTGGCCGGCTACGACGGCACGCTCGCCGACCGCGGCGACGACGACCCGGCGACCGCCCCGGGCACGGTGCGCGCCAAGACCGGCACGCTCCTGGGCGTCAACGCGCTGGCCGGCACCGTGGTCACCGCGGACGGCCGGCTGCTGGCCTTCGCCGTGGTGGCCGACGAGGCGACCGGCAGCGAACTGGCGGCCGAGGCCGCGCTCGACGAGTTCGCCGCCACCCTCGCCGCCTGCGGCTGTTAGGGGACCACCCGTCCCCCCACGCCTCGCTCGCTCGGCGCGGGCCCCTGGAGGATGGCCGTACGGTGGAGCGATGAGCAGCGCCTCCTCGATGGTCGACTGGGACCTGGCCGGACGCACGGCCCGCCGGCTGGTCAGCGGCGGCCCGAGCACCACCCGGGAGGAGGCCGCCGCGGTCGTCGCCGAGCTGCACCGCGCCGCCGCCACCGCCGTCGCGCACGTCGAGGAGCTCACCGGGCTGCGGCCGGTCCCCGGGGGCCCGGTCCCCGAGGTCGCCGTGGTCGACCGGCCGGGCTGGGCCGACGCCAACGCCCGCGGCATGGCGACCCTGCTCGACCCGCTGGTCGAGAAGCTCGCCCAGCGCACGGGCCACCGCCCCGGCGCTCTCGCCACCGCCATCGGCTCACGGGCCACCGGTGTCCAGGCCGGCGGACTGCTGGCCTTCCTCGCGTCGCGGGTGCTGGGCCAGTACGAGATCTTCGGCACCGGTGGCCGGCTGCTGCTGGTGGCGCCGAACATCGTCGCCACCGAGCGGAAGCTGGGCGTCGACCCCTCGGACTTCCGCCTCTGGGTCTGCCTGCACGAGGTCACCCACCAGCTCCAGTTCACCGGCGTCCCGTGGCTGGGCGACTACCTCGAGGAGCAGGTCGCGGAGTTCGTCGCCGCCACCGACCTGGCCCCGGACGTGCTGCGCGAGCGGCTCCAGGACCTGCTGCGCAGCCTCGCCGACGCGGTGCGGGGCGGCGGGGACGGCGCCCCCGGGCTGATGGCGCTGGTCCGCGACCCCCGGCAGCGGGAGGTCCTGGACCGGGTGACCGCGGTGATGAGCCTCGTCGAGGGGCACGCCGAGTACGTCATGGACGGCGTCGGCCCGGACGTCGTGCCCTCGGTGCGCACCCTGCGCAAGCGGTTCGCCCAGCGCCGCAAGGGCCGCGGGCCGCTGGACCGGGTGCTGCGCCGGCTGCTGGGCCTCGAGCAGAAGATGAAGCAGTACGCCGACGGGCGGCACTTCGTCGGCGGCGTCGTCGAGCTCGCCGGCATGGAGGGGTTCAACCGGGTCTGGGAGGGCCCGGCGAACCTGCCGCTCATCGAGGAGCTCACCGCGCCGCACCTGTGGGTCGAGCGGGTGCTCGGGCGCCCCGCCCTGCCCGCCTGAGCCCGGTGGCCGGACCTCCCCGCGCGGTCGCGGAGGTGCGGCGCGCGGTCCGCGACGGGCTGCGCGGCGGCGACGGGCCGGTGCTCGCCGCCTGCAGCGGGGGAGCGGACTCGGTGGCGCTGGCCGCCGCGCTCGCCTTCGAGGCCCGCGCCGCGGGTGCCCGGGTCGGTGCGGTCACCGTCGACCACGGCCTGCAGGCCGGTTCGGCGGCGCGCGCGGAGAGCACCGCCGCGCTGCTGCGCGGGCTGGGCCTGGCCCCCGTGCTCGTGCTGGCCGTCCGGGTGGGGGACGACGGCGGCCCGGAGGGGGCGGCCCGCACCGCCCGCCACGCCGCGCTGGCGACCGCGGCGCGCGAGCACGGCGCCCGCATCGCGCTGGGCCACACCCTCGACGACCAGGCCGAGACCGTCCTCCTCGGGCTCGGCCGGGGCTCGGGCCCCCGGTCGGTCGCCGGGATGGTGCCCGAGCGGGCCGCCGACGGCGTCGCCTGGTGGCGGCCGCTCCTGGGCATCCGCCGCGCCACCACCCGGCAGGCGTGCGCCGACCAGGGCCTGCCGGTGTGGGACGACCCGTGGAACGCCGACCCCGCCTACACGCGGGTGCGGTTGCGCACCCAGGCCCTGCCGCTGCTGGAGGAGGTGCTCGGTGGCGGGGTGGCCCCCGCGCTGGCCCGCACCGCGGAGCTGCTCCGGGAGGACCTCGACGCCCTCGACGCCCTGGCGGCCGAGCACCTCGCCCGGCTGGCGGCCGGGTGCGGCGACGGCGGGCTGCCCGCGAAGCCGCTGGCGGCGCTGCCGGCCGCGTTGCGCCGGCGGGTGCTCCGCGGCTGGCTGAGCGGCTCCGGCGTCCCCGACCTGCAGGCGGTGCACCTGCGTGCCGTGGAGAGCCTGGTCACCGGCTGGCGCGGCCAGGGCGCCGTCGACCTACCCGGCGGCGCAGGTGTCGTCCGGGCGTCTGGCACCCTGGTGCTGCTGCCGCCGGGGGACCGGCGCGGCACCCCCGGACCCGCACCCCACGAGGAGCTCACTCCGTGACGGAGCCTGCCAGCACGCCCGGCGCACTCGGTCCCGACCACGGCTACGGCCCGGACATCGACCACGTCCTGCTCAGCGAGGAGCAGATCCGCGAGAAGATCGCCGAGCTGGCCGCGACCATCGCCGCCGACTACGCGGGCCGGGAGGTCCTCCTCGTCGGCGTGCTCAAGGGCGCGGTGCTCTTCATGAGCGACTTCGCCCGCGCCCTCCAGCTGCCCACCCAGATGGAGTTCATGGCGGTCTCGTCCTACGGGTCCTCCACCAGCTCCTCGGGTGTCGTGCGCATCCTCAAGGACCTCGACCGCGACATCACCGGCAAGCACGTGCTCGTGCTGGAGGACATCATCGACTCCGGGCTGACGCTCTCCTGGCTGCTGAAGAACCTGGGCAGCCGGTCGCCGGCGTCGCTGGAGGTCTGCGCGCTGCTGCGCAAGCCGGACGCGGTCAAGGTCGAGGTGCCGGTCCGGTACGTCGGCTTCGACATCCCCAACGAGTTCGTCGTCGGCTACGGCCTCGACTACGCCGAGCGCTACCGCGACCTGCCCTACATCGGCACGCTCAAGCCCGAGGTGTACGCGTGAGATCGCGGTCCTCCGGACCGCACCGCGGCCAGGTGCCGTCCCCCTGCTGAGCTGAGCCCTTCCGTCGCACCGGGTGAGGACCCTCCGGGCCCGTCACCCGGCGCGACCCTCGCGGGGCGGCTCGCCTCGGGGTGCCGCGGCCGGGTTGCCGTGCCCGGCTCTCGTCCGGCGCGTCCTCGGCGCCCCTCGGGGCAGCCTCCGGCCGCCCGCTCGGGGCGCCGACGGCATCGCTCGGGCGGGTGCGTCGCCAGCTCGCGCGCAGGAGATCCACAGGTGTACCGGTGTACCGTCGATCCCGACGACGCTGCACCCGAGCGCCGGGGTCCGTACCCGGGCCGTTCGAGGCGTCCCCGGGACGATCAGGAGGGTCGACGGGCGCCCCACGGCGCCCGGCATCGGTGTATGGAACGCAAGAAGATCTTCCGCTCCGTGTGGTTCTGGGTCGTCCTGGTCATCCTGCTGGCCCTGACGGTCTCGTCGCTGTTCAGCGGTGAGGGCAGCCGCCAGGAGATCACCACCTCGACGGCCCTCGAGCAGATCGAGAGCGGCAACGTCGAGTCGGCGACGCTGAACACCCGGGAGCAGACGCTCGAGCTCGACCTGGCCGACGAGGTCGAGGGCAGCACCGAGGTCGTCACGTCCTACCCCGTGGCGGTCGAGGGCGACATCGTCGACCTCCTGCGCGCGCAGGACGGCGAGGACTTCGACACCAACGTCACGCAGGACAGCCTCCTGACCAGCCTGCTGATCAGCTTCCTGCCGTTCCTCATCCTGCTCCTGCTGCTGTTCTGGCTGTTCAACTCGATGCAGGGCGGTGGCCGCGGCGTCATGGCCTTCGGCAAGTCCAAGGCCAAGCAGATCACCAAGGACATGCCGAAGACGACGTTCGCCGACGTCGCCGGTGCCGACGAGGCGATCGAGGAACTGCACGAGATCAAGGAGTTCCTCGCCAACCCGGTGAAGTTCCAGGCCGTCGGCGCGAAGATCCCCAAGGGTGTGCTGCTGTTCGGCCCGCCCGGCACCGGCAAGACCCTGCTCGCCCGCGCCGTGGCCGGTGAGGCCGGCGTGCCGTTCTTCTCCATCTCCGGGTCGGACTTCGTCGAGATGTTCGTCGGCGTCGGTGCCAGCCGGGTCCGCGACCTGTTCACCCAGGCCAAGGAGAACTCCCCGGCGATCATCTTCGTCGACGAGATCGACGCCGTCGGGCGCCAGCGCGGCGCCGGCATGGGCGGCGGCCACGACGAGCGCGAGCAGACGCTGAACCAGATGCTCGTCGAGATGGACGGCTTCGACGTCAAGGGCGGCGTCATCCTGATCGCCGCCACGAACCGGCCCGACGTCCTCGACCCGGCGCTGCTGCGCCCGGGTCGCTTCGACCGGCAGATCGCCGTCGACCGCCCCGACCTCGAGGGCCGCAAGAAGATCCTCGAGGTGCACGCGAAGGGCAAGCCGCTCGCGCCCGACGTCGACCTGGAGACCGTCGCCCGCCGCACGCCCGGCTTCACCGGCGCGGACCTCGCCAACGTGCTCAACGAGGGTGCGCTGCTGACCGCCCGCAACAACGGCTCGCTGATCACCGACGCCACTCTCGAGGAGGCGATCGACCGCGTCATCGCCGGCCCCGAGCGCAAGACGCGGGCGATGAGCGAGAAGGAGAAGAAGGTCACCGCCTACCACGAGGGCGGGCACGCCCTGGTGGCGCACGCACTGCCCAACCTGGACCCGGTGCACAAGGTGACGATCCTGCCGCGCGGCCGCTCGCTGGGGCACACCCTCGTGCTGCCGACCGAGGACAAGTACACCCAGACCCGTTCGGAGATGATCGACACCCTCGCCTACGCCCTCGGCGGGCGCGCGGCCGAGGAACTGGTCTTCCACGAGCCGACCACCGGCGCCGGCAACGACATCGAGAAGGCCACCGCCATGGCCCGCGCGATGGTCACGCAGTACGGCATGAGCGCCAAGCTCGGCGCGGTGAAGTACGGCAGCAACGCGTCCGAGCCGTTCCTCGGCCGGGACATGGGGTCCCGCCCCGACTACTCCGAGGCCGTCGCCGCCGACATCGACGCGGAGGTCCGCGCGCTGATCGAGGCCGCCCACGACGAGGCGTGGGAGATCCTGGTCGAGTACCGCGAGGTGCTGGACCAGCTGGTGCTGGAGCTGATCGAGAAGGAGACGCTGTCCAAGGACGACATGGCCCGCATCTGCGCGCCGGTCGCCAAGCGCCCCGCCCTCGCGCCGTACAACGGCTTCGGCAAGCGCACCCCGTCGGACCAGCCCCCGGTGCTCACGCCGGCGGAGCGTGCGGGCCAGAACGGGTCGGGGCACCCGGCCCCCGTCGGGGACGTCGGGGCCCCGGTCCAGCGGTGAGCCGGGCCCACCGATGAGCGAGATCCCGGCCGAGCCGGAGGACCAGCTGCTGACCCCGGCCCCCGGGGTCGACCAGGAGCGGGCCGCGGCGGCGATCCGCGAGCTGCTGCTCGCGGTCGGGGAGGACCCCGACCGCCCGGGGTTGCAGGACACCCCGGCCCGCGTCGCCAGGGCCTACGCGGAGACCTTCGCCGGTCTCTGGCAGGACCCGTTCGACATCCTCGCGACGACCTTCGACGAGGACCACGACGAGCTGGTGCTGGTCAAGGACATCCCGATGTACTCGACCTGCGAGCACCACCTGGTGCCCTTCCACGGCGTCGCGCACGTCGCCTACATCCCCGGGGAGGACGGGCGCGTCACCGGCCTGTCCAAGCTGGCCCGGCTGGTGGAGGTCTACGCCCGGCGCCCCCAGGTGCAGGAGCGGATGACCCGGCAGATCGCCGACGCGCTCAACGACGCCCTCAAGCCGCGCGGCGTGCTGGTCGTCATCCGCGCCGAGCACCTGTGCATGGCCATGCGCGGGATCCGCAAGCCCGGCTCCTCCACGGTCACCTCCGCGGTCCGCGGCATCTTCCGCGACAACGCGGCGACCCGCAACGAGGCGATGGGCCTCGTCCTCGGCCGGTGAGCGGGGTGCACCGGTGACGCCGGCGGCGCTGCCGCGACCGGGGCGCTGCCTGGTGATGGGCGTCCTCAACGTCACGCCGGACTCCTTCTCCGACGGCGGCTGCTTCGCCGACCCGGCGGACGCGATCGCGCACGGGATGGCGATGCACGCCGCGGGCGCGGACTACGTCGACGTCGGCGGGGAGTCCACCCGGCCGGGCGCCGACCGGGTCGACGCCGACGAGGAGTGCCGCCGCGTGCTCCCGGTGATCCGCGAGCTCTCCGCCGCGGGGGTGCGCACCAGCGTCGACACCACCCGCGCCGAGGTGGCCGAGGCGGCGCTGCGCGCGGGCGCGGTGCTGGTCAACGACGTCAGCGGCGGGCTCGCGGACAAGAACATGGCCGACCTGGTCGCCGAGTCGGGCGTGCCGTGGGTGCTCATGCACTGGCGCGGGCACAGCCGCGAGATGTACGCGGCGGCGCAGTACGGCGACGTCGTCACGGAGGTGTGCGCCGAGCTGACCGCCCGGGTGGAGGACGTCGTGGCCGCCGGCGTGGCACCCGCGCAGCTGGTGCTCGACCCCGGGCTCGGCTTCGCCAAGCGTGCCGAGCACAACTGGGCGCTGCTGGCCGGGCTGGACCGCCTCGTCGCCGTCGGCCTGCCCGTGCTCGTCGGCGCCTCCCGCAAGACCTTCCTCGGCAAGCTGCTCGCCGGGCCCGACGGGCAGCCCCGCCCGGCCGAGGAGCGCGACGCCGCCACCCTGGCCACCACGGTGCTCGCCGCGGAGGCCGGCGCGTGGGGCGTGCGCGTCCACGACGCCGGTGCCTCGGTGGACGCCGTCCGCACGGTGGCCGCCGTCCGCGCGGCGAGAGGAGCCGGCCGTGGCCACCCCTGACCGCATCGCCGTCCGCGGCATCCGCGCCCACGCCCACCACGGGGTCTACGACTTCGAGCGCGAGCGGGGCCAGGTGTTCCGCGTCGACGCCGTCCTCGAGCTCGACACCTCCGCGGCCGCGGCGACCGACGACCTGGCCCGCACGGTCAACTACGCCGACCTGGCGCAGCGGCTGCACCGCGTGCTGGCGGGGGAGCCGGTCAGCCTGCTGGAGACCCTCGCGCAGCGGCTGGCCGACGTCTGCCTCGCCGACGAGCTGGTGGACGCGGTGGAGATCACCGTCCACAAGCCCGAGGCGGAGCTCGGGGTGCCGTTCGACGACGTCGTCGTCACCATCCGGCGCGACCGCCGATGACCCGGGCCGTCCTCTCCCTGGGCGCCAACCTCGGCGACCGTGCGCTGGCCCTGCGCAGCGCGCTCACCGCGCTCAAGGACGACGGCGTGCTGGTCGCGCGCTCCACGCTGTACGAGACCCCGCCGTGGGGGCCGGTCGAGCAGCCGCCGTACCTGAACGCGGTCGCCGTCGTCCGCGGCGACCGCGACGCCACCGGCTGGCTGGCGCGGGCGCACGAGCTGGAGGCGGCCGCCGGCCGCACCCGCGAGGTCCGCTGGGGCGCCCGCACCCTCGACGTCGACGTGGTCGCGGTGACGGGGGACGACGGCGCGCCGGTCCTCTCCGACGACCCCGCGCTGACCCTGCCGCACCCCCGGGCGCACGAGCGGGCGTTCGTGCTGGTCCCGTGGGCGACGCTGGACCCGACCGCGGTGCTGCCCGGCCGCGGCCGGGTGACCGACCTGGTGGCCGCGCTCGACCCCGCCGAGGTGGCGGCGGTCGTGCGCTGGGACCACCTCCACTAGGCCGTGGCCCCCGTCCGCCGCCGCGACCTCGCCGTCCTCGCGCTCGGGTTCGCGCTCGCCGCGTGGGTGCTGGTGCGGGCCTGGTACGGGGACCTGCCGCCGCTGCGCTGGTGGCTGCCGGCGCCGCTCGCCGTCCTGGCGCTGGCCGAGGCGCTGGGTGCGCGGGTCCTGCGCAGCCGGTTGCACGCGCTGCGCGAGGCGCGGGCGGGGCGCGGCCCCACCGGGCGGGACGCCGCGGGCGTCCGCCCGGTCGAGCCGATGCTGGTCGCCCGGCTCGCGGTGCTGGCCCAGGCCAGCGCGTACGTGGGCGCGGTCTTCGCCGGCGTCTGGCTCGGCGTGCTCGCCTACGCGGGCCCCGCTGTCGGCCGGCTGCAGGCCGCCGGGAGCGACACGGTGACCGCGGTGCTGGGCCTGCTGGCCGCCCTCGCCCTGGTCGCCGCGGCGCTGCTGCTGGAGTCCGCCTGCCGCGTCCCGCCCGGCTCGGCCGACGACGACCCGTCGCCCGGGGTGGCCGCGTAGCGGGCTGCCGCGCAAGAACGGTCAAGCACGCGCACCGGCCGAACCGCCACCCTGGTCCCATGACGGGACGTGACCGGCTCCGCGAGCTGCTCGACGCGGTGCTGGACGAGGGCAACCACACCCTGGCCGAGATGGCCGGCGACGCCTACGCCTCGCCCTTCCACTTCAGCCGGACGCTGTCCCGCGACGCCGGCGAGGCGCCGGTGGCGATGCGGCGGCGGGTGATGCTGGAACGCGCGGCCTGGCAGCTGCAGCAGGGGAGCAGCGTCACCGACGCGGCGTGGGCGGCGGGCTACGAGTCGGTGGAGGGGTTCAGCCGGGCCTTCACCCGCGCCTACGGCCGCCCGCCGAGCGCGGCCGACCCCGGCTCCGGCCACTGGCTGCCGGCGCCCAACGGCATCCACTTCCACCCACCCACCTCGCTGTGGGTGCAGAGCACGGAGCACGCGATGAACCCGCTCACCGAGCAGCTGGTGGCCCACGACCTCGACGACACCCGCCACCTCCTCGACGTGGCGAAGGGGCTGACCGGCGAGGAGCTCCGGGCGCGGCGGCTGCCGGGCCTCGTCGTCCTGCCCTGGGACGGCCCCGAGGAGTCCGTGCAGACCGTGCTCGAGCACCTGGTCTTCACGGTGGAGGTCTGGCTCGCCTCGATCGAGGGCCGCGACACCCCCGACCGGGCCGCGGACCCCGACCCGGCGGCGCTGCTGGCGCGGCACGACGCCGTGGCGCCCCGCTGGCTGGCCACGGTGCGCGACGTCGACCGGCGCGGCGGCTGGGACGACCGGCTGGTCGACGCCCTCTGCGACCCGCCGGAGAGCTTCGTGCTCAGCAGCGTCGTCGCCCACGTGCTCACCTACTCGGCCCACCGGCGCCAGCTGGTGCGGCACCTGCTGCGGACGGCCGGCCACGACGCCGGAACCGGCGACCCCATCCTCTGGCTCCGCGCACGCCGCGGCGAGATCCCTGGAGGCACTCCGTGCTGACCTACCACACCGCCACCACCCTCGACGGCTTCATCGCCGACCCGGACGACTCGCTGGACTGGCTGTTCCGCCAGAAGGGCGGCGACGCCGGCGACCTGGACTTCGACGCCTTCATGGCCCGGGTCGGCGCCATGGTGATGGGGTCGACGACCTACGAGTGGGTCCTCGCGCACGAGCCCGGCAAGCCGTGGCCCTACGAGCTGCCCACGTGGGTGATGACCCACCGGGAGCTGCCGGTGGCCGGCGGCGACGTCCGGTTCACCTCCGGCGACGTCCGCACCGTGCACGCCGAGATGACCGCCGCGGCGGGGGACCGGGAGCTGTGGCTGGTCGGCGGGGGAGACCTCGCCGGCCAGTTCGCCGAGGCCGGCCTGCTCGACGAGGTCGTCGTCTCGATCGCGCCGGTGACCCTCGGCGCGGGGCGGCCGCTGCTGCCGCGGCGGCTGGACCTCGAGCTGGTCCAGGCCGCCGCCACCGGGTCCTTCGTCACCGCCCGGTACCGGGTGGTCGGCCCGCTGCTGGAGGACCGGCCCCGCTAGGCGGAGGCGGCGCCGGCGGTCTCGGGGGCCCGGCCCTCCACGGAGCGGCGCAGCGCCGAGTGCAGCGACTCGGGGGTGAGGACGCCGAGGAACTGGTCGCCGTCGAGCACGGCGACCCACCCGGCCTCGTGCTGGAGCATCGTGGCGAACGCCGTCTTCAGCGACGCCTCACGGGGCACCCAGGCCTCCATCCGCCGGGCCGCGGCACCGACGGTGCCGCTGCCGCCGGCGCGGTCGGGCGAGAGCCAGCCGTGCAGGCGGTCGGCGCCGTCGAGCACCACCGCCCAGCGCGCGCCGGAGCGCTGCAGCGCCGCCCGCGCGTCGGCCAGGCCGTCGTCGGCGTGCAGGACCGGTGGGTGCTCCAGGTCCGCTGCGTCGATCCCGGTGACGGCCAGCCGCTTGAGGCCGCGGTCGGCACCGACGAAGTCGGCCACGAAGTCGTTCGCCGGCCGGCCCAGCAGGTCGGCGGGCGTGGCGAACTGCTCCACCCGGCCGCCGTGGCTCATCACCGCGATGCGGTCGCCGATGCGCACGGCCTCCTCGATGTCGTGGGTGACGAAGACGATCGTCTTGCGCACCGTGGACTGCAGCCGCAGGAACTCCGCCTGCAACCGCTCGCGCACCACCGGGTCGACGGCCGAGAACGGCTCGTCCATCAGCAGCACCGGGGGGTCGGCGGCGAGCGCCCGGGCCACGCCCGCCCGCTGGCGCTGCCCGCCGGAGAGCTGCCCGGGGTAGCGGTCGCCGTGCACGGCCGGGTCCAGGCCGACGGTGGCGAGCAGCTCGTCGACCCGCGCCCGGATCTCGGCCGTCCCCCAGCCGAGCAGGCGGGGGACGGTGCCGACGTTCGCGCGGATGGTCTGGTGCGGGAAGAGCCCGACGTTCTGGATCACGTAGCCGATGCGGCGGCGCATCCGCACCGGGTCGGCGCGGGTGACGTCGTCCTGGCCGATGACGATGCGGCCGGTCGTCGGCTCGATGATCCGGTTGATCATCTTCATCGTGGTCGTCTTGCCGCAGCCGGAGGGGCCGACCAGGACGGTCAGCTCGCCCGCGGCGAAGGTGAGGTCGAGCTCGGCCACGCCGACGGTGCCGTCGGCGTAGACCTTGCTGACGCCCTCCAGCCGGATCTCCACCGCCTCGCCGGACGCGCTCGCGGACGGGGGAGTGTGCGCAGTAGCGTCCACGGCGTGGTCCTCCTGGGGTGCGCCCGGTGCTGAGCGCTGGAGCGGGGACGTCCGCGGTGCAGGCTGCGGACGCGGCGCCGAACCCCTGGTTCGACGCGTCGTACGTGGTCGAGAACTGGGACACCATTCTGCGGTACCTGGGCGAGCACGTCAGGCTCACCGTCGCCGCCGTCGTCCTCGGGGCGCTGATCGCGCTGCCGCTGGCGCTGCTCGCCCGCCGCGTGCGGTGGCTGGCCGCCCCGGTGCTGGGCCTCTCCTCGATCGTCTACACGATCCCGTCGCTGGCGATGTTCGCGCTGATCTTCCCGTTCACCGGGCTGACGGCGACGACGGTGCTGGTCGGGCTGGTCGTCTACTCGCTGGTGATCCTGGTGCGCAACTTCCTGACCGGGCTCCAGGGCGTGCCCGGTGACGTCCGGGAGGCAGCCCAGGGCATGGGCTACGGCCGCTTCCGCCTGTTCTGGCAGATCGACCTCCCGCTGGCGCTGCCGGCCTTCATGGCGGGGCTGCGCATCGCCACGGTGTCCACCGTCGCCCTCACCACGGTCGGGGTGCTGGTCGGGCACGGCGGGCTCGGGCAGCTCATCTTCGGCGGCTTCAACTCGAACTTCTACCGGGCGGAGATCGTCACCGGGGCGGTCGGCTGCGTGCTGCTGGCGCTCTTCGCCGACCTCCTGCTGGCCGGTGCGGAGCGGCTGCTCACCCCGTGGGCGAGGGTGCGGTCGTGACCGGCTTCGGCGACGCCGTCGTCTACCTCAACGACCCGTTCAACTGGACCCGGCCCGGCGGGCTCCTGGACCTGCTCGTGGAGCACCTGGCCGTCTCGGGGATCGCCGTCCTCGCCGCGCTGGTCCTGGCCCTCCCGCTGGGCATCGCGCTGGGCACGAGCGGGCGGGGCGGGGGCGCGGTCGTCGTCCTCTCGAACGTGAGCCGGGCGGTCCCGACCCTCGCCCTGCTCACCCTCTTCGCGGTCAGCCCGATCGGCTTCGGCAACCGCGCCACCGCCATCGCCCTCGCCGTCTTCGCCTTCCCGCCCATCCTCACCAACACCTACGTCGGCTTCCGCGGGGTGGACGGCGACGTCCGAGAGGCGGCGCGGGCCATGGGCATGACCCGCGGTCAGGTGCTGCGCCGGGTCGAGCTCCCGCTCGCGCTGCCCCTGGTGATGACCGGCGTGCGCACCGCCGCCGTGCAGGTGGTCGCCACGGCGGGGCTCGCCGCCCTCGTCGGCGGGGGCGGGCT
>NZ_SSXB01000055.1:0-27550 GCF_021698995.1 Blastococcus sp. KM273129
GGGTGGCGCCGCGCCCCGCGCTGTTCCTGGCGGTCACCGCCGCGGGCGGCATCCTGGCCGGCGTCGTCGTCGGCAACGAGCCGGCCGCGCAGGCCGAGCCGGAGCTGGCGTCGGTCAGCGTCGCCGAGCAGCTCGGGATCCCCACCGGGGCCCCGGCCGGGTCCTTCAAGGAGTACGCGATGGGCAAGGTGGGCTCGGCGAGCGAGTTCTCCTGCCTGGAGAGCCTGTGGGGCAAGGAGAGCGGGTGGAACCCCGACGCCCAGAACCCGCGCAGCACCGCCTACGGCATCGCCCAGTTCCTCGACTCCACCTGGGCCGGCACCGGCATCGCCAAGACCTCCGACGGCTACCGGCAGATCGACGCGGGGCTGATCTACATCAACAACCGCTACGGCTCGCCGTGCGGTGCCTGGGCGCACTCCCAGTCGGTCGGCTGGTACTAGGAGGACCTCGCTGCCCCTCCACCTCGCACGCTCACGGCACCGCGACATCGGCGATCTCGGGCCATCAGCCGTCTGACGGGCCCGAGATCGCCGATCTCGCGGCGCGGTCGTGATCCGGGGCGGACCTGCGCCGGCGGTCGAGCGTGCCTAGGGTCGGGCCAGCGACCGAAGGCCGAGGGGGAGCCATGAGCGAGGTCGGGGACGAGGGACGGGACACCCCGCAGGGCGGGTTCGTGGGCCGGTCGATCGACGAGTTCGTCAGCCAGCTGCGGTTCTTCAGCGACCGCGCCCGCGGGCTGGCCGGCAGCGCGACGTCCCGCCTCCCGCTGCCCGCCCTGCCCAGCCCGCCCGGTGCCATGTCCGCCGCCCAGCTCCGCGCGGTCAAGGAGATGGTGACCGCGCAGCGCACCTCGATCGCGGCGATGCGCGCCCAGCTGGACGCCTTCGACCAGCAGCTCGCCGTCTTCGAGCGGATCCTCGACCCGCTCGTGGAGTGGAGCGCGACGTGGGCACGGTTGGAAGAGGCCGTCGGTGACATCGTGCGCCGCGATCCTCCCGCCGAGCGCTGACGATCAGCCCGCCAGCGACCTGACCAGCAGCGCCGCCCCGGAGAGCAGGCACAGCACCAGGGCTGCACGGCGCATCACCGGCAGCGCCAGCCTGCGGCGCAGCGGCCCGGCGAGCAGGAAGCCGAGCAGCACGAAGGGCACCAGCCCCGCTCCGGCGGCCAGCCCGCCGCCGGTCAGCTCCCCGCCGGCCACGAGCACGCCGATCGAGAGCAGAGTCGTGCCGACGAAGAACACCGACAGGTTCGCCCGCTGGGCGGCCGGCGTGGGCGCCCGGTAGGTGACCACCAGCGGGGGCCCCGGCGTGGCCGCCACCGTGGACAGCGTGCCGGACGCGAACCCGGCGACCGCGAGTGCCCGCCGCCCACCCGGCAGGCGGACCCCCGCGAGCGACGCGCTGCAGGCGAGCAGCACGACGACGGCAACCGTTATCCCCAACAACCGGACGTCGATCACCTGCAACAGCCACAGGCCGGCGACGACGCCGGGTACCGACGCCAGCACCGCGCCGCGCACGGTCGTGAGCTCCAGGGCCGCTCGCTCACGCCACACCACCGGCAGCAGCGAGGCGAGCGTGCCCACCAGCAGCGGCCCCGGGACCAGTGCCGGTTGCACGAGCAGCACCAGCGGCCCGGCGAGCAGCCCGAACCCCATGCCGGTCGCCGTCTGGACGACCGAGGCCAGGAGGACGGCGAGGCCGCACACCAGCAGGGCGACCGGGTCGGTGGTCAGCTCGGCGGTCAGTAGCCGTCGTCCTCGTCCGCGGCCGGGCGCCGGCGCAGCAGGCCGGTCACCGAACCGACCCGGGTCTGCGCCTGGCGCAGGCCGTGGATCAGCGGCATCAGGTCGTCGTGGATCCGGCGCAGCGTCTCGGGGACGGTGTCGACGGCGGGGTCGTCCAGCACCCGCCCGACCCGTTCGATCCCCGGCCGCAGCGCCCGCACCGGCTCCTCGAGCTCCTCGACCAGCCCCTCCAGCCGCTCGGCCATCCGTTGCGCGGACGCGATGGTCTCCCGGGCGGCGGTGGTCGCGGCGGTCAGCTCCCGGACGGTGCTGTTGAGGTCGGCCAGCGTGCGGGGGAGCTGGGACAACGCCTCCGTCTGCGTCTGCAGCAGCGCGATCAGCTCGCCGAACCCGGGGATGCGGGGCATGCCGAGCCCGCGGAAGGGATCCACCAGCAAACCGTCGATGACCGGCGCCCGGGACGCAACTCCTCCCCGGTGCCGTGCTCAGTCCGGGCGCAGCTGCCCGGTGAGCACGAACCGCGCGGCGACGTCGCGCAGTTTGGTGTTGCTCTCCATCGAGACCCGCGCCAGCAGCCGGAAGGCCTGGTCGGCGGTGAGCTTGTGCCGCTCCATGAGGATGCCTTTGGCCTGGTCGATCACCGCCCGGTGCTCCAGGGCGGCCGCCAGGTGCTCCGCCCGCTCCACGGCGGTCTCGTAGAGGTACATGTTCGACACCGGCCCGACGGCGTAGGCGGCGAGCCGGGACACCAGCGCACGGGTGCGGTCGTCGGCGACCGTGAGGTCCCCGGCGTAGACGTTCATCGACCCGGAGACCCGCTCCTGCACGGGCAGCGGGTAGGACAGGATGCTCCCGCACCCCAGCGCGGCGGCCTGGGTCCCGAACGCCGGCCACCGGGGCTCCGACCGGGTGTCGGCCACGACGGCGGGCCGGCCGGTCGTGGCAGCCTCGAGGCAGGGACCGCCGCCCAGGCCGTACTGCACCTCGTCGAGCTCCAGGGCGAGGTCGCCGCTGGCCGCCACCGTGCGGGGGGAGCCGTCGCCGAGGATCGTCACCGAGGCCACCGGGCGGCCCGGGAGGATCCGGGTGGCCAGCTCGGTGACCCGGCCGAGCACGGACTCCAGCGAGTGCTCCGCGAAGGAGAGCTGGGCCAGCTCCTCGAACGCCGGCTGGACGGCGAGCTCATCGTCGTCGTCAGGGGGTGTCACGCCTTGCTCTCCGTCGGTTTGCTGCACCGGACGAACGAGCGCCGGGCGGTCAGAGAGGGGGCCCGAGTTGTTCCAGGTCCCCTCGGGTCGGGCTTGGGCCCGGCCGCGCGCCGGCTGTGTGACGCGTGTGTAGCGGTGCTCAATATAGCCGCCGGTCGGCGCCGGTCCCGGGTGGCGTGCGTCGTGGGCGTGGGGCGGTCGCAGGTCAGGCGCTGGTGAAGACGACGGGCGCCCACCGGTCGAACCCGAGCAGCGGCCACGCCCGGCGGACGAGCGGCGGCGCGTCGCGCAGCTCCACCCGCACCCCGCTGCCGGCGAGCGACCGGACCCAGCGGGCGATCGCCCGGCAGCCGGCGACGTCGGCGAAGCCGAGGCCGGAGAGGTCCAGCGTGCGGGTGCCGCCCTCGACCGGCGAGCCGGCCAGCACCCGGGAGAGCCGCTCGGCGCCGACCAGGTCGACGTCGCCGGCCACGACGACCCGGTCCCGGTCGAAGAACGCCCGGAAGGCCGGGGGGGCCGACGGCGCGTGGACCTGCGGGTGCACCGCGGTCACGGCGTCCACCGCCGCGGCCGGGAGGGTGGCGTCGTAGGCGCAGAGCGCCGACATGCCGGGGCCCTGGGCGATGTACTCGTCGGCGACGTGCTCCCACCGGGCCAGCTCCGCGCGGGTGGCGGGGTCCGCGGCCAGCGGGCTCACGTCGGCCAGCACGCGCAGCCCGCGGTAGCCCTCGGCGCGAGCCGCCCGGGTCGCCCGGTCGTAGAACTGCCGCTGCCGTCCGGCGTCGAACGACCCGGCGCCGGCGTAGGCGTCCTGCAACGGCAGCAGCCGCAGCGTCCCGTCGGCCACGAGCGCGTCGACGCCGCCCAGCGCCCCGCCGGCCCGGTGCACGGCCGCCACCACGCGCTCGCCGACGGCCAGCAGGCGCTCCCCGCGGCCCAGGCCACCGCGCGCTGAGGCCAGCACCGCGGCGTCGAGCTCGTCGCCGTCCCGGTACAGCCAGCACACGTGGTCGCGCGCCCGGGGAGGTGGAACGGTCCTCACCGAACCGTGAACGCGCATGTGCTCACCGTAGTGGCCGCCGGGCCGGCGGGACAGCCGAGCCGGGGTCACAGCGCCTTGAGGATGTCCTCCACCCGCTCACGCGCGTCGCCGAAGAGCATCCGGCTGTTCTCCCGGAAGAACAGCGGGTTCTGCACGCCGGCGTAGCCGGTGTTCATGGAGCGCTTGAACACGACCACGTGCTCGGCCTCCCACACCCGGAGCACCGGCATGCCGGCGATCGGGCTGGCGGGGTCCTCGGTCGCCGCGGGGTTCACCGTGTCGTTGGCCCCGATGACCAGGACCACCGACGTGCCGGCGAGGTCGTCGTTGATCTCGTCCATCTCGAGCACGACGTCGTAGGGCACCTTGGCCTCGGCCAGGAGCACGTTCATGTGGCCGGGCAGTCGCCCGGCCACCGGGTGGATGCCGAACCGCACGTCGACGTCCTGCGCCCGCAGCTTGCGGGTGAGCTCGGCGACCGCGCCCTGCGCCTGCGCGACCGCCATGCCGTAGCCGGGGGTGATGACCACCGACTTCGCGTCCCGCAGCAGCTCCGCGGTCTCCTCGGCGGTGATCTCGGTGTGCTCGCCGTAGTCGACGTCGGACGACGCGGCCGCGCCCTCGTTGCCGAAACCGCCGGCGATCACCGACAGGAACGAGCGGTTCATCGCCTTGCACATGATGTAGGAGAGGTAGGCACCGGACGAGCCGACCAGCGCGCCGGTGATGATCAGCAGGTCGTTGCCCAGGAGGAAGCCCGACGCGGCGGCGGCCCAGCCCGAGTAGCTGTTGAGCATCGAGACGACGACGGGCATGTCCCCACCGCCGATCGAGGCCACCAGGTGCCACCCCAGCGCCAGCGCCAGGACCGTGACGACCGAGAGGACCAGCAGGTTCGGCTCGGCCACGAACACGACGGTCAGGACGGCGAACAGCGCCAGCGCGCCCAGGTTGAGCCAGTTGCGGCCGGGCAGCACCAGCGGGTTGCTCCTGATCCGCGCCGACAGCTTGAGGAAGGCGACGATCGAGCCGGTGAAGGTGACCGCGCCGATGAAGACGCCGACCACGACCTCGCCGGAGTGGATGCCGGCCTCGGCGCCGGTGAGCGGCGACCCGCCGTCGGCACCCTCGACGGAGAGGTAGCCGTTCCAGCCCACGAGCACCGCCGCCAGGCCGACGAAGCTGTGCAGCAGCGCGATGAGCTCCGGCATGCCGGTCATCTCCACCACGCGCGCCCGCCACAGGCCGATGGCCGCACCGACGACCACGGCGACGACGAGCAGGGTGAGCCCGGCGGTGGAGATGCCGCGGGTGGCCAGGCCGACGGTGGCGGCGAGCGCGATCGCCATGCCGGCGATCCCGTAGGCGTTGCCGGCCTTGGCCGTCTCGTGCTTCGACAGCCCGGCCAGGCTCAGGATGAACAGCAGCGCGGCGACGATGTAGGCCGCCGCCGCGGCGGTGGTGGCGGTCATCGGGCGGCGGCCTCCGTGCTCGGGCCGCGGGAGAACATGCCCAGCATGCGGCGGGTGACGGCGAAGCCGCCGAAGACGTTGATGCTGGCCACGAGCGTGGCCACGAACGCCAGCGCGCGGACCAGACCGTCGTCGCTGCCCAGCTGCAGCAGCGCGCCGACCACGATGATCCCGGAGATGGCGTTGGTGACGCTCATCAGCGGGGTGTGCAGGGCGTGGTGCACCTTGCCGATCACGTAGAACCCGACGACGACGGCCAGCGCGAACACGGTGACGTGCCCGAGCAGCTCGTCGGGGGAGAAGGCCGCCACCAGGAACAGCAGGGCGGCGGCGACCCCCACCAGGGCGAACCGGCGCGCCGGTGCCGGTGTGCGCTGCGGCACGGCTGGTGCCGCAGCGGTCGCCCCGGCCGGTGGTGCGGCCGGTGGGGGCGCCGCCGAGACCTGCACCGGCGGCGGGGGCCACATCAGCTCGCCCTCCCGGACCACGGTGATGCCCCGCTGGACGACGTCGTCGAGGTCGAGGACCAGCCGGCCGTCGGCGCCGGGGGTCAGCAGCCTGAGCAGGTTGACCAGGTTGGTGCCGTACAGCTGGGAGGCCTGCGCCGGGAGCCGGGCGGGCAGGTCGGTGTACCCGATGATCGTGACGCCGTTGGGGGTCACGACGACCTCGTCGGCGACCGAGCCGGCGACGTTGCCGCCCTGGGCGGCGGCCATGTCGACGACCACCGAGCCCGGGCGCATCGAGGCCACCATCTCCTCGGTGACCAGCCGCGGCGCGGGCCGGCCCGGGATGAGCGCCGTGGTGATGACGATGTCGACGTCGCGGGCCTGCTCGGCGTACATCTGCGCGGCCCGCCGGTTGAAGTCCTCGCCCATCTCGCGGGCGTAGCCGTCGCTGCTGACCTCCTGCTCCCCGGCGGGCACGGCGACGTACTCGCCGCCGAGGGAGCGCACCTGCTCGGCGACCTCGGGGCGGACGTCGGTGGCCCGGACGATCGCCCCCAGGCTGGACGCGGTGCCGATCGCGGCCAGCCCGGCCACGCCCGCGCCGGCGACGAGCACCTTGGCTGGCGGCACCTTGCCCGCCGCGGTCACCTGACCGGTGAAGAACCGGCCGAACACGTTGGCCGCCTCGACGACCGCCCGGTACCCGGCGATGTTGGCCATCGACGAGAGCACGTCCATCGACTGCGCCCGGGAGATGCGGGGGACGGCGTCCATGGCGAGCACGGTGAGCGGCCGCGCGGCGAGCGCCTCGACCAGCTCCGGGTTCAGCGCCGGGGAGAGCAGGCTGACCAGCGTCGCGCCGTCGGCCAGCAGCCCGATCTCCTCGCGGGCGGGCGCGTTCACCTTGAGCACGACCTCGGCCCCCCACGCCTCGGCGGCCGTGCCGATCCGCGCACCGGCCGCGACGTAGGCCTCGTCGGGGAAGCTGGCCGCCCTCCCGGCGCCGGCCTCCACCACGACCTCGTAGCCCAGCTGCACCAGCTGCACGACCGTCGCCGGGGTCGCGGACACCCGGGTCTCGCGGGGCCGCGTCTCGCGCGGGACTCCGATCTGCATCGTGGCGCTCCGTTCCTCGCTGGGCAGGCCTCGTCGCCTGCCCGCCGGTGGGTCGTTCGCGGTGCTCGGTGGGTGGGACGGATCCTGCCTGGGAACGAGCGATCACGGGGTACCGCTCCGGAAATGTGAGGCACGGCACGCCGGGAGCTGGTCGCCGCCGTCGGGCGCCACCCTAAAGGGGTGTTGCGGCGGTGCCCGGGTGGTGGCCGCACCGAGGAGCTGCCGAAGGTCCTTGCAGCGGGTCCAGACCTCGGCGCCTGCTCCGAACCGAGGGGAGGACCGTGTCCGCCATCTTGAACAGCCCCGGCGACGACCGCGTCCCCGCGGAGATCGTCGCATCGGTCTTCTACAGCGCCACCGTCAGCGACAACCTGGCGATCGTGGTCGCCGAGATGGTGGCCGGCCGGGCGCGCGTCAGCTGGGGCAACGCCGGTGCGGTCGAGCTGCTCGGCTACGGCCTGGACGACCTGCGCGCGCTGCCCGTCGAGCACCTGTTCCCGACCCTCGGGCGCGGCGAGCTCCGGCTGCTGCTGCGCCGGGAGCGGTCGGCCCGGATGACCCTGGCGGTGCGCACCGCCAGCGGCGCCGCCGTCGAGGCGCTGGTCACCACGACGCCGTCCCCGAGCGGGCGGATGTGGACGGTGCGGATCGTCTCCACGACCAACGAGCTGGAACGGGCGCTGCGGGCCACCGCCGACGCCCACGAGCGGCGCTTCTCCACCCTGACCGAGCGGTCCCCGGTGCCCACCCTCCTCTCCGAGCAGGGCATGCGGCTGGCGCACGTCAACGACGCCTTCTGCAGCCTCGTCGGTCGGCGCGCCGAGCAGCTGCTGGGGACGGGCTGGATGGACGCCGTGCACGAGGACGACCTCGACACGGTGGTCGGGCAGGTGTCCGCGGCCCTGGACGGCCAGGAGGTGGAGGCACAGGCCCGGCTGCTGCGCGACGACGGGTCGGTCCGCACCACCGTCATCCGCTTCGCGCACCTGTTCACCCCCGGTGTCGGCGCGGGCTTCGTCGGCACCATCGAGGACATCACCGACCGGCTGGCGTTCGAGGCCACGCTGGCCCACCAGGCCAGCCACGACCCGCTCACCGGGCTGCCGAACCGCACCCTGCTGGCCCGGTACGTGGCCGAGCGGTTCGTCCCCGGCACCGGCACGCTGGCCTGCCTCTTCCTCGACCTGGACAACTTCAAGGTGGTCAACGACTCCCTGGGCCACACCGCGGGAGACGAGCTCCTCACCGAGGTGGGCGACCGGCTGCGGTCGGTGGTCCGGCCCGGGGACCTGGTGGCCCGCTTCGGCGGCGACGAGTTCGTCGTGGTCTGCGAGGACGTCGACCAGTCCGCCGCGGTCGCCCTCGCCGAGCGGATCACGGCGGAGCTGGCCCGGCCGGTGCGGTTGGGCGGTGTCGACGTGCGGCCGCACGCCAGCGTCGGGGTGACGGTGCAGACCGGGGAGCACACCGGCGCCGAGGAGCTGATCCGCGACTGCGACATCGCCATGTACCAGGCCAAGGCCGGGGGCAAGGGGCGGATCACCGTGCTGGACCAGCGGGCGCGGGAGCAGGCGCGGGACAAGCTGCGGCTGGTCGCCGAGCTGCGCGAGGCGATCGAGCGGGGCGAGATCACCCTCCTCTACCAGCCGATCTTCAGCACCCACGACGGCCGGCCGGTCGCCGTGGAGTCGCTGGCCCGGTGGACCCACGCCGATCGCGGCCGGATCAGCCCGGCGGTGTTCGTGCCGCTGGCGGAGGAGAGCGGGCTGGTCGCCGGTCTCGGGCTGCTCGTCCTGGACGAGACCTGCCGCCAGCTGGCCGAGTGGGACCGCGCCCTGGGCCCGGCCGCGCCCCCGCGCGCCAACGTCAACGTCTCGGCGCTGCAGCTGGACGCGAACCTGCCGGCACAGGTGGCCGACGCGCTGGCGCGGCACGCGCTGGACCCGTCCCGCATCTCGGTGGAGATCACCGAGTCGGCGCTGATGCAGGACCCCGACTCCGCCCGCGAGGTGCTGCACGCGCTGCGCGACCTCGGCGTCGAGCTGGCGATCGACGACTTCGGCACCGGCTACTCGTCGCTGGCCTACCTGCGGCACCTGCCCGTCGACTGCCTGAAGGTGGACCGGTCCTTCGTCGCCGAGCTGGCGCACGGGCACACCGAGATCGCCTCCGCCGTCATCGCGCTGGCCCGCAGCCTCGACCTGAGCACCGTCGCCGAGGGCGTCGAGACCGCCGAGCAGGCCGCCGAGCTCGGCCGGCTGGGCGCCACCTTCCTGCAGGGGTTCGCCCTGAGCCCGCCGATGACCGGGGCCGACACCGCCGCCTGGTTCGCCTCCCACGGGGAGCGCACCCGATGACCGTCACCCCCCTCCCGCCCCGCGGCGAGGCGGCCCCCGTCTTCGACCTGGAGAAGGTCCTCGCGGGCATCGACACCATGGCGGCGCAGCGCCCGGTCGCCGCGCAGATCGTCTCGGTGGCGAACTCCGACGACACCAGCGCCAAGGTGCTCTCCCGCATCCTCGCCTCCGACGTCGCCCTCGCCGGCCGGGTGATGAAGCTGGCCAACTCCGCCTACTTCGGCATGCGCGGGCGGGTCACCTCGCTGCAGTTCGCCGTCACCGTCGTCGGCTTCACGACCGTCCGGACGATGGCGACCGTCGCGCTCACCGAGCTCGACGACGAGTCGCGCCTGCCGGAGGACTTCTGGGACGTCACCACCTGCCTGGCGCTGGCGTCGTCCACGCTCGCGCCGCGGTTCGGGGAGCGGTCGCAGGACGCGCTGTGCGTCGGGCTGCTGGCCCAGATGGGCGCGGCGCTGCTCCACCACGACGACCCCGAGGGCTACGGCGCGCTGGTGGCCGAGCACCCGGGCTTCCCCGAGCGGCGCGCCGCCGAGCTGCGGCGCTACGGCATCAACAGCGTCCGCCTGACCGCCGTCGCGCTGGAGCAGTGGGGCTTCCCGCACACGATGACCCACCGGCTCAACCAGGTCGACGACGCCACCTCGGTCGAGGGCGGGCTGCTGCGCGCCGCCTTCGAGGTGGCCGCACGGATCACCGAGGACGACCACGAGGCGGTGCCGATCACCCGGCTCACCTGCGGCCAGCTGCGGGAGGACGACCTGGTGCCGGTGCTGGACCAGGTCCGGGCCGACGCCGCCGAGCTCCGCCGGGCGATGCTCGGCGACTGAAGAAGGCCCTCGTCGCCCCCAGCACGCGCTCCGCTCGCGCCGGGGCCCTGCGACGGGGCCACGGCGCGCGGGGGCCCGCGACGGGGTTGCCTCACGACGGAGCCCCGCCCCCCGGGACGGGGGACGGGGCTCCTGGCTGGCTGTCGCTCAGACGGCGTAGGGCGCGCCCAGCGGGTCGACGGTCGCCTGCTCGCCCACCGTGCGGGCCAGCCGCGCGACGGCGAAGTCACCGTCACCGAGCAGGTGGTCGATGGCGGTGAGCCGGCTGGTGTAGTGCCCGACGGAGTACTCCGCGGTCACGCCGATGCCGCCGTGCAGCTGGATCGCCTCCTTGCCGATGTGCCGGCCGGCGCGGCTGGTCTGCAGCCGGGCGCGGTCGGCGGCGGCGACGACGTCGCCGCCGGCGTCCTGCACCATCGAGGCCCACAGCGCGGCGCTCCGGGCCAGCTCCAGGGACACGTACATGTCCGCGGCGCGGAAGGTGAGCGCCTGGAACCGGTTGAGGGTGACGCCGAACTGCTTGCGGGTCTTGAGGTACTCCGCGGTGGTGCGCAGCGCGGTGTCCATGGCGCCGATAGCCTCGTGGCTGTAGGCGATCCGAGCCTCGGCCAGCGCCCGCTCGATGGCGGCCGTCTGGTCCCCGCCGGTGCCCAGCAGCGTCGCCGGGGTGGCGTCGAAGCGGACGGCGGCGGCGCGGGTGCCGTCGTGGGTGCGGTAGCCGGTGCGGGCCAGGCCCGCGGCGTCGCCCTGCACGAGGAACAGCCCGGTGCCGCCGTCGACCACCGCCGAGACCACCAGGACGTCGGCGCGGGCGCCGGTCGGCACCGGCTCCTTGGCGCCGCTGAGGGTCCAGCCGTCGCCGGACTGCGTGGCGGTGACCGCGGAGGCCGAGGCGCTCCACCGGGTGCCGGTCTCGGCGTGCGCGAACGCCGGCACGCTGGTGCCCTCGGCGATGGCCCCGAGGAGCTCGGACTTCTGCTCGTCGGTGCCGACGGCGGCGATCAGGCCGCCGGCCAGGACGACGGCCTCGATGAACGGCTCGGGGGCGATGACCCGGCCGATCTCCTCGGCGACGATCGCCACCTCGATCGGGCCGGCGCCCATGCCGCCGTGCTCCTCGGCGAAGGGCAGGCCGAGCAGGCCCATCTCCGCGAGGCGGGCCCAGGTCTTCTCGTCGAAGCCCGGGTCGTTGGCGACGACCTTCCGGCGCTGCTCGCTGTCGGAGTAGGCGCGCGCCAGCAGGCCGCGGACGGCCTCCCGCAGGTCGTTCTGCTCGCTGTCGAAGGTGAAGTCCACGTCAGATCACAGCCCCAGGATCGTGCCGGCGATGATGGTGCGCTGAACCTCGTTGGAGCCTCCGTAGATGGAGACCTTCCGGTAGTTCAGGTAGTGCGGGGTCGCGACGCGCGCCCAGTCCGGCACGTCGGACCCCTCCTCGGCGAAGGAGGCCAGCGAGAGCGGGCCGGCGATGTCGACCAGCAGCTCGGTGGCGGCCTGCTGCAGCTCCGAGCCCTTGAGCTTCAGCACCGAGGACGCCGGGTGCGGCTTGCCGTCGGCGGAGTTGGCGACGACGCGCAGCGCGGTGAGCTCGAGGGCCACCAGCTCGTTCTCCACCTCGGCGATCCGCCGGGCCATGAACGGGTCCTCCAGGAGGGGGCGGCCGTCGACGGTGATCTCGCGGGCGTGGTCCTTGGCCTGGGCGAGCATCTTCTTGGTCGCGCCCACGCGGGCGATGCCCACGCGCTCGTTGCCGAGCAGGAACTTGGCGTAGTCCCAGCCGCGGTTCTCCTCGCCGATGAGGTTCTCGGCGGGGACGCGGACGTCCTCGAAGAACACCTCGTTGACCTCGAAGCCGCCGTCGATGAGCTCGATGGGGCGCAGCGTCACACCGGGGGTGTCCATCGGGAAGACCAGCATCGAGATGCCGCGCTGCTTCTTCTCCGCCGTCGGGTCGGTGCGGACCAGGCAGAAGATCCAGTCGGCGTGCTGGCCCAGCGTCGTCCAGGTCTTCTGGCCGTTGACCACCCAGTCGTCGCCGTCGCGGACGGCGGTGGTGCGCAGCGAGGCCAGGTCGGAGCCGGCGTCGGGCTCGGAGAAGCCCTGGCACCACCAGATGTCGAGGTTGGCGGTCTTGGCCAGGAAGCGCTCCTTCTGCTCCTGGTTGCCGAAGGCGGCGATGACCGGGCCGATCATGCTGGTGTTGAAGGCGAGCGGCTCGGGGACGCCGGCCAGCTGCATCTCCTCGCGCCAGATGTGGCGCTGCAGGGGCGTCCAGTCCTTGCCGCCCCACTCGACCGGCCAGTGCGGCACGGCCAGGCCCGCGGCGTTGAGCACGCGCTGGGCCTCGACGTACTCCTCCTTGGAGACGTGCCGGTGGGCCGCGACCTTGTCGCGGATCTCCTGCGGCACCTGGGTGGTGAAGAAGGTCCGCATCTCCTCCCGGAAGGCCTCGAGCTCCGGGGACAGCTGCAACCGCATCGGTCCTCATTTCCTGACGGCGGCAGGTGCCGTCTCGACGTAGTGCCCCCGACGATCCCACACGGGCTACCGGTGGGTAGCGAGCGGCACCCGGGGGCGGCGTGCCGGTCGCGCGGACGGGCCCCGGGCAGCACGCGCTGCCCGGGGCCCGCCGATCAGGCCGGCTCAGCCGAGCGTCGACCAGAACGCGCAGTTCGCCTCGGTGGCGACGTCGACCGGGCCGCCCCCTCCGTCGGAGGCGATGTCCAGGCCCTGGACGTCCTTCGAGGCGCGGTACCGGGTCCACGTCGGGACGTCCCGGCCGTTGGGGTTGCCGTGGGCCGCGAAGTTGGTCCAGTACCGGACCATCGTCGCCGACAGCCGCTCCTGCTCGGGGTCGAGCCCGTTCCCGAACAGGTCCGGGAACAGGTAGGGCAGCTCGGCGGCGTGCTGGGCGTCCTCCGGGTAGCCCGGGTACGGGAAGCTCACCAACGGGTCGGCCGTCTCGTCGCGGAACTGGTAGGCGAAGACGGGGGCCGGCGCCGGCGGGCGGGCCAGCGTGTCGTAGGCGTCGACGTGCTCGCAGGTGGACAGCGCGCTGCCGGCGTCGCTGTTCACGGCGGCCAGGGCGCGCAGCGGCGACGGGTAGGCGGCGGCCGGGTAGCGGGCGAGCACCTCGTCGGCGTCGTCACCGAAGACGCCGGCGAGGACCGCCGCGTAGTCGGCCGCGGTGAAGCCGTCCGCGGCCAGCCGGGACACGGTCGGGTCCAGCGGCGTGAAGAGGGTGTTCTCGTCGCTGAGGTTGCCGTGCATGACCGGCACCCTGGCGTGGTTGCCGGCGGCGATCGCCTCGGCCGGCTGCACCGGCAGCGCCGATCCGCCGACGACGAAGGCCCCGCCCGGCCAGGCGTCGAGCAGCTCCTGCACCGGCGTCGCCCGCAGGCAGGTGGCGACGTCGTCCGCGGTCGCGCAGCCGACGGCCTCCGCCACCCGGGCGCCCGTGGCCTCGGCCGTCTCGAGCGTGTCGTAGGGCGCGGTGCAGCTGTAGCTCTGGGCGATGGCGCGGTCGAACAGGCCGCGCGCGCCCGGGGAGGTGAGCTGGGCGCAGACCGCGGAGCCACCGGCCGACTCGCCGAAGATCGTCACCCGCCCGGGGTTGCCGCCGAAGGCGCGGATGTTGCGCTCCACCCAGCGCAGCGCCGCCTGCTGGTCGAGCAGCCCGGCGCTGCCGGAGGCGACGTCGCCGTTCTCGCGGGAGAGGTCCTCCTGCGCCATGAAGCCCAGGGCGCCGAGGCGGTAGTTGACCGTCACCACGACGACGTCGCCCTCGAGGGCGAGCTTGCTCGCGTCGTACCGGTCACCGCTGCCGGTCTGCCACGATCCGCCGTGGATCCACACCATCACCGGGAGGTCGCGGCGCTGGGTGTCCAGGCCCGAGGGGGTCGTGACGTTGAGGTAGAGGCAGTCCTCGGCCAGCGAGGTGACCGGGTTGCTGGCGCTGGGCTCCTGCGGGCAGGGGCTGCCGGGCGTGGTGGCGTCCCGGACGCCCTCCCACGGCTGCACCGGCGCCGGCGGGCGGAACCGCAGGTCACCCACCGGCGGCGCGGCGAACGGGATGCCCTGGAACAGGCGGTACCCGTCGGCCGAGGTGCCCTCGACCGCACCCTCGGTGGTCCGGACGACCAGCGGGGCGGGATCGGGCGCGGCGCCGGCGGGCGCGGCGGTGGTGAGGGCGCCGGCGGCGAGGACGGCGCCCAGCCCGAGCGCGAGCAGGGATCGTCGGGCGGGACGCGGGGGAGTGGTGCGCACGTGACCTCCAGGGGGAGCCGGCCCGGCCCTTGGTGAGCTGGACCACAGCGCCTGAGACACTAGCCACGCCTGTCTCACCCCCTGTGGCGGGGGTCACGCCGGCCGGTGCGGCGGTCAGCGTCCGGGGAGCCGGCGGCCGGTCATCCGGTCGATCACCTCCAGCCAGGCGGCCCGGACCTCGCGGGGGCGGTCCCCGACGACGTCGAGGATCCGGACGTCGAGGCCGCGGTCACCGGCGACGACCGCCTCGAAGCCCAGCCGGGTCACCAGCACCTGGATCTCTCCGGGGTCCAGACCGGCGTCGACCAGGGGCTGCACCAGCCATGCCGTCAGCTGCCGCGGGGCGGTGGACTCCACGACCGCCATTCGGGTGCGGGGGCCCGGGCGGATGCACCGTCAGCCGACGGGCAGGCCGGTGTAGTTCTCGGCGAGCTCGCGGGCGGCCGTCTCCGAGGAGCAGATCCGCTGGAGCTGGGCGAGCTGCAGCTGGGCGTCGAAGTCGTCGCCGGAGGTGTGCAGCATCGAGGTCATGGACCAGGAGAAGTGGGTGCAGCGCCAGACGCGGGCCAGTGCCCGGTCGGAGTAGGTGTCGGCCAGGTCGGCCTGCTTCTCGGTGAGCAGCCGCACGAGCGCCTGGGCCAGCAGGGTCACGTCGGCGACGGCGAGGTTCAGGCCCTTGGCGCCGGTCGGGGGCACGATGTGGGCGGCGTCGCCGGCCAGGAACAGCCGGCCGCGGCGCATCGGGGTGCTCACGAACGAGCGCATCGGGAGGATCGACTTCTCGGTCACCGGGCCGGTGCTGATCTCCCAGCCGTCGAGGGCGAACCGGCGGGAGAGGTTCTCCCAGATCCGGTCGTCCGACCAGTCCTCGATCCTCTCCGCCGGGTCCACCTGCAGGTACAGCCGCGACACGGAGGGGGAGCGCATGGAGTACAGCGCGAAGCCCTCGGGGTGCCAGGCGTAGATCAGCTCGTCGGTGGCGGGCGCGGCGTCGGCCAGGATGCCCAGCCAGGCGTAGGGGTAGGTGCGCTCCCACGTGCGCCCGCCGGCGGCCTGCACCACCGGGCGCGAGACGCCGTGGAACCCGTCGGTGCCGGCGATGACGTCGCAGTCCAGCACCTGGGCCACGCCGTCGGCGTCGGTGAACCGGACGCGGGGGGTGTCGGAGTCGACGTCCTCCAGCGTCACGTCGGAGACCTCGAACAGCAGCGGCGGACCGCCGTCGAGCTGCGCCTTGACGAGGTCCTTGGTGACCTCGGTCTGCCCGTAGACCCAGACCGTCCGGCCGCACAGCTCGGGGAAGTCGAGCTTGTGCCGGGTGCCCGGGTGCTGGAGGTAGATGCCGCGGTGCTCCATGCCCTCGCGGTGCAGCCGGTCGCCCAGCCCGGCGTCGGTCAGCGTGTCGACGGTGTGCTGCTCGAGGATGCCGGCCCGGATGCGCGCCTCCACGTACCCGCGCGACCGGTTCTCGAGCACGACGGAGTCGACGCCCTGGAGGGCGAGCAGCCGCGAGAGCAGGAGGCCGGCGGGGCCGGCGCCGATGATCGCCACCTGGGTGCGCACGGCGACGAGTGTCGCCGCAGGGTGGCCGCGATGGGTACCGGGTGCTTCCGGTCAGTGGAACTCGCGGGAGCGGGCGAGCTCCCGGCCGATGCCGCGGGCCGCCATCTCCAGGGCCGGCACGAGGCGGGACAGGTCGCGCCGGTGCGGCGGGACGACGATGCCCAGCGCCGCGACGGCCAGCGGTCCGCCGGCCCGCTCCACCTGGACCGGGACGGCGAGGGATGCGGCGCCCAGGGACATCTCCTGGCTGGTGCGGGCGTAGCGCCGGCGGCGGATCTCGGCCAGCTCGCGGGCGAGCACGGCCGGGTCGGTGACGGTGTGCGGGGTGACCGGCCGCAGCGCACCCAGCACCCGCTCGACGACGTCGTCGGGGGCCGCGGCGAGCAGCACCTTCCCCACCCCGGTGGCGTGCAGCGGCAGCCGGCTGCCGACCTGGCTGACCACGGGCACCGACTCCCGGCCCGACACCCGCTCGACGTAGAGGGCGCTGACCCCCTCGCGCACGGCCAGGTGCACGGTGTCGCGGGTGGTGGTGTGCAGGTCCAGCAGGAACGGCGCGGCCACCTGCCGCAGCTCCAGCTGCACCGGGGCGATCAGGCCGAGGTCCCACAGCTTCCGGCCGATCTCGTAGCGTCCGTCCGGACGGCGGACCAGCGCCCCCCAGCCGGTCAGCTCGCCGAGCAGCCGGTGGGCGGTCGTCAGCGGCGTGCCCGACCGCTCGGCGATCTCGGAGAGGGACAGCCGCGGGGCGCTGCTGTCGAACGCGTCCAGGATGCCCAGCGCCCGGGAGGTGACCGACCGCCCCGGGCTCGCGCTGCCACCGGCCATGCTGCTCCTCTCCCGTCCAGCGGAAAGCTGGGGTTGGGAGCGTAGCCGGGCGGCCGTACCGTCCGGCCATGACCGGGACCACGTCCGCCGGCGGCCTGCACCTGCCGCGGTACCACCGCGAGGACGCCGCGCTGCGCACCCCCGTGGGCTTCCCCGACTACCGCAGCACCGCCCTGCGCGCGCCGCTGCGGACGCCGGTGGACCTGCCGCAGCGGCTCACCGAGGTGACCGGGCCGGTGCTCGGCGAGGACCGCGTCCTGCCGCACGACGCCGACCTGACGCTGCGCAACGGGGGCGAGGCCGTCGGCCAGCGGATCCTCGTGCACGGCCGCGTGCTGGACAGCGACGGCCGGCCGGTGCCCGGCGCCCTGGTCGAGGTGTGGCAGGCCAACGCCGCCGGCCGCTACCGGCACGTCGGCGACAGCTTCCCGGCGCCGCTGGACCCGCACTTCGACGGCCTCGGGCGCGTGGTCACCGACAGCCTCGGCCGGTACGAGTTCATGACGGTCAAGCCCGGCGCCTACCCGTGGGGCAACCACCACAACGCCTGGCGGCCCGCGCACATCCACTTCAGCCTGTTCGGCCGGGCCTTCACCCAGCGGCTGGTCACCCAGATGTACTTCCCGGACGACCCGCTGTTCGGCCAGGACCCCATCTTCAACGCCATGCCGGCCGCGGCCCGGCACCGGGCGATCAGCCGCTTCTCGCTGGAGCGGTCGCAGGACAACTGGGCGCTGGCCTTCGAGTGGGACATCGTGCTCCGCGGGGCCGAGCAGACGCCGTTCGAGACCGACGACGACGGGGATGTCGCGTGATGAGCGAGCCGTCCGTGAACCCGCTGCTGGTCGTCCCCGTCGTCAGCGAGCCCTCCCAGCCGCGCTCGGGCCGGCGCGGCAGCGGCTACCTCGCCGGGCCGCTCCGGCTGGGCACCACGCCCAGCGCCACCGTCGGCCCGTACCTGGCCATCGGCATGACCTGGCCCGACGGCGTCTGGGCCGCCGCGGAGGGGACCCCGGGCGCCTGCTGGATCCGCGGCCGGGTGTTCGACGGCGCCGGTGACCTCGTGGCCGACGCGATGGTGGAGACCTGGCAGGCCGACCCCGACGGCGGCTTCCCCTCGCCGGAGGACCCGCGCGGCGCGGCCTCCTACCCGGGCTTCCGCGGCTTCGCCCGGTCCCACACCGCGGACCCGCCGGGGGAGTTCGCCGTCCACACGCTCAAGCCGGGGCGGGTGCCCGACGGCGAGGGCGGGTCGCAGGCCCCGCACATCGACGTCTCGGTGTTCGCCCGCGGCATCCTCGACCGCGTCGTCACCCGCATCTACTTCGCCGACGAGGCCGAGGCCAACGCCGAGGACCCCGTGCTGGCGTCGCTCCCCGACGACGCCGCCCGGCGGACGCTGATCGCCACCCCGGCCCCGGACGGCTACCGGTTCGACATCCACCTGCAGGGCGAGCGCGAGACGGTGTTCTTCCAGGTATGACCCCACCCGCGAGCGGCCGAGGCGGTAGGAACGGGACGTGACCGGTCTCTTCGGCGCGACCTTCGCGCGCGGCGGCGCGGCGACCGCCGTCTCCGACTCCGCCTGGTTCGACGCGCTGCTCGACGTCGAGGCCGCCCTCGCCCGGGCGGCCGCGGCGACCGGCCTGGTGCCCACCACGGCGGCGGACGCCGTCACCCGCGCCTGCGCCGAGCCGGCGGCGCTCGACCTGGCCTCGGTGGTCGCGCACGCCGCCGACGCGGGCAACCCGGTACCGCCGCTGGTGCGGGTGCTGCGGGCGGCGGTGGGGGAGCGCGACGGGGTGGCCGTCCACGTGGGCGCCACCAGCCAGGACGTCGTCGACACCGCGCTGGTGCTGCTGGCCCGCCGGGCGGTCGGCGCGATCGACCGGGACCTCGCGCTCGCCGCCGACGCCGCCGCGCGGCTGGCCCGCGACCACCGCGACGCCCCCGTCATGGGTCGCACGCTGATGCAGCAGGCGCTGCCCACCACCTTCGGGCTCAAGGCCGCCGGCTGGGTCAGCGGGCTGGACGGCGCCCGGCTGCGGCTGGCCGAGGTGGTGGCCTCGCTGCCGGTGCAGTACGGCGGCGCCGTCGGCACGCTCGCCGGGAACGACGGCTCCGGCACCGCGCTGCGGGCCGCGCTCGCCGCCGAGCTCGGGCTGGTCGCGACCGCCGCGCCGTGGCACACCGTGCGGCTGCCGGTCGCCGACCTGGCCGGCGCGCTCGGCGCCACCGCGGGGGTGCTCGCGACCGTCGCGGTCGACGTCGTGCTGCTGGCGCAGACCGAGGTCGCGGAGGTGGCCGAGACCGGCGCCGGGCGGGGCGGCTCCTCGGCCATGCCGCACAAGCGGAACCCGGTGGCCGCGATCTCCGCCCGGGCCTGCGCCCGGCGGGCCCCCGGTCTGGTGGCCACCCTGCTCGGGGCCATGGAGCAGGAGCACGAGCGGGCCGCCGGTGCCTGGCACAGCGAGTGGCCCACCCTGACCGACCTGCTCTCGACCGTCGGCTCCTCGGCGGCCTGGCTGGTGGAGAGCCTCGACGGGCTGCGCCCCGACCCGGGGCGGATGGCCGCGACGGTGGCCGCGGCCCGCGACCCCGAGATCGCGGGCGCGCTCGCCGACGCGCTCACCCCGCTGCTCGGGCGGGACGCGGCGCACGACGAGGCCGCGACCGCCGTCCGGGAGGCCGCGGCCACCGGGCGCCCGCTCGCCGACGTGGTGGCCGGCCGGGACGACGTCGACCTCGCCGACCTGCTCGGCGGGCGGCCCGACGTGGGCGAGGCGGGCGCGCAGGTCGACGCCGTCCTCGCCGAGCACACCCACCTGGTGGAGGGAAACCGATGAGCGCCGTCCCCGTCTCCTACACCGTCGCCGGGCCGCCGGACGCACCGCTGGTCGTCCTCTCCAACTCCCTCGGGGCCACCCGGGCCATGTGGGACCCGCAGGTGGCCCCGCTGGCCGAGCGGTTCCGCGTGGTCACCTACGACGGCCGGGGCCACGGGGCGTCGCCCGCGCCCCCGGGCCCCTACGCGCTCGACGACCTGGTCGACGACGTCCTCGCGGTGCTGGACGAGCTCGGCGCGGAGCGGGCGCACGTCGCCGGGGTCTCCCTCGGCGGGATGGTGGGCATGCGGATGGCGGCCCGGGAACCCGCGCGGGTGGCCGGGCTCGCGGTGCTGTTCAGCTCGGCGAAGACCGATCCGGAGGGCTTCCGCGACCGGGCGGCGCAGGCCCGCGCGGAGGGCACTGCCGGTTTCGCGCCCACGGTGGTGTCCCGCTGGCTGACGCCGTCGTTCGCCGCGGAGCACCCCGGCCTGGTGGCCCGGCTCGAGGCGATGATCGCCGGCGCCGACGACGAGGGCTACGCCGCCTGCTGCGAGGTGGTCGGCGGCATCGACCTGCGCGAGGACCTCGGCCGCATCACCGCGCCCACCCTGGTGGTCTCCGGTGCCGAGGACCCGGCCCTCCCGCCCCCGCACCAGGAGGCGATCGCCGCGGGCATCGCCGGGGCGGAGCTGCTGACCCTGAGCCCGGCCGCGCACCTGGGCAACCTGGAGCGGCCGCTGGAGGTCACCGGCGCGCTGCTCGCCCACTTCGACGTTGCGGGAGGCTCGGCATGAGCACGGACGACGAACGCCGCCAAGCGGGCATGCGCACCCGCCGCGAGGTGCTGGGCGACGCGCACGTCGACCGCGCCGTGGCCGGCACCACGCCCCTCACCGCCGGGTTCCAGGACTTCATCACCCGGGTGGCGTGGGGCGACGTGTGGCAGCAGCCGGAGCTCTCCCGCCGCGACCGCAGCCTGATGACGCTGTCGATCACCATCGCGCTGCGGCACTGGGAGGAGTTCGCCCTGCACGTGCGCGCGGCGGTCAACAACGGGCTCAGCGACGAGGAGATCGGCGCGGTCATCCAGCACGCCGCCGTCTACGCGGGCGTGCCCGCCGCCAACCACGCCTTCAAGGTCGCCGGCCCGATCCTCGACGAGATGCGCGACGGGCTCGCCCGCTCCTGACCGAGGGCACGGGGACCCTCCCCGACGGGGCTCAACGACCCTCCCCGGGCCGGCGAGGTCTCGGCAGCCTCGGGGCCGTGGAGACGACGAGGAAGCAGCCGTTGGCCGTCGCGGTGGTCGCGCTCGCCCGGTGCGCGGCCGCAGGGGCCGGGCTGGCCGTCCGCGGGCGGATCCACCACCCGCGCACGGACGTGGGCGTGCGGCTCGCGTTCCCGGGCGGCCGGACGTCGTGGGTCTACCGCGAGACGGTGGTCGAGCGCCCGCCGGCCCGGGAGCCGTGCGTGCTGCTGGTCGAGTTCCGGCTGCGCGGGGTCCGCGGCCGCGGTCATGCCTGGTTCCGGGCGGAGAGCTGGCTGAACCTGCCGCTGTTCGTCGGCTTCCCCGGCCTGCTGACCAAGTGGTGGGTCGCCGCGGACGACGACGGCGTGTACCGCGGGCTCTACGAGTACGACGGCGCGGGACGGGCCGACGGCTACGCCCGGTCGCTGGCCTGGGTGCTGGGGCTGGTCAGCGTCCGCGGCTCGGTCCGCCACGAGGTGGTGCCCGGGGCGCGCCGCTCCGACGTGGTGGGACCCGCCGGTCCGGGCGGGGTCCGGCCGGTGCGCCTGCCCGTGCCCGGCGCGGCCGCGGGAGCTGCCCGGTGAGCGGTCGCCTGCTGGTCGTGGGGGCGGGGCCGACCGGCCTGGCCCTCGCCCTGCAGGCCGCGGCCCACGGCGCCGACGTGCGGGTGGTGGACCGGCGCCCGGAGGCCTTCCGCCCGTCGCGGGCGCTCATGGTGCACGCCCGCACGCTGGAGGTGCTGCGTCCGCTCGGCGTCGTCGACGACGTGCTGGACCGCGCCGACACGGCGCCGCGGGCGCGGCTGCACCTGGGCCGGCGGACGGTGCCGGTCGAGCTCGACCGGTTCGACCTGCCGGACACGCCCTACCCGCACCTCACGCTGGTGCGCCAGATGGACGTCGAGACGGTGCTGGCCGCCGCCCTCGACCGCGCCGGCGTGCGGGTGGAGCGCGGGGTCGAGCTGCTCGACGTCCGGGACGGGGCCGCGGGGGCGGCGGCGGTGCTGGAGACGCCGGCGGGCACGGAGCACGTGGCCGCCCGGGCCGTCGCGGGCTGTGACGGGGTGGACAGCACGGTCCGGCGGCTGGCCGGCATCGGCTGGCGGGGTGGCGGCTACGACCGCGAGATCGTGCTCGCCGACGTCGACCTGGCGGCCGGCGGCCCCGAGCCGGGCCTGGCGCACGTCGTCGTCGGCCGGCGGGGCCTGGTGTTCCTGTTCGCCCTGGGGGAGCTCGCCCGGTGGCGGCTGCTCGCCACCCGTCCCGCGAGGCCGGGCACCCCGGAGCCCGGACGCCCCGGACCGCCGGTGCCGGTGGCGGAGCTGCAGGAGCTGCAGGAGCTGCTGGACGAGGCGGGACTCGGCGCCCGGCTGACCACCGTGGCGTGGTCGAGCACGGTGCGGCTCCAGCACCGGATGGCCACGGCGTTCCGCTCCGGGCGGCTGTTCCTGGCGGGGGACGCGGCGCACGCGTCGTCCCCGGCCGGCGGTCAGGGCATGAACACCGGCCTGCAGGACGCGGTCGACCTGGGGTGGAAGCTGGCGCTGGCGCCCGGGTCGACCGCGCCGGCCACGCTGCTCGACTCCTACGCCGCCGAGCGGCGGCCGGTCGACGAGCGGGTGCTCGCCCTGACCCACGCGCTGTTCTGGGGGGAGTCGGCCACCGGCCCGCCGGGCTGGTGCGCGGCACCCTCGCCCCGTGGGCCGCCCCCGCGATGCCCTTCCTGCTGGGCCGGCGCCGGCTGGTCGCGGAGGGGGTCCGGCTGCTCGCCCAGCTCCGGACGCGGTACCGCGGGAGCGCGCTGTCGGTGGAGGCCGGACCGGCGCGCGGCGCCGTCCGCGCCGGGGACCGGCTGCCCGACCGCGACGTCGCGGTGGACGGGCGGCCCACCCGGCTGCACGAGCTCACCGCCCGGCCGGGCGTGCACGTCCTCCTCGACCGCGACGCGCGCTGCCCGGACCGGCCGGGCGGCCTGCTGCACGTCCACCGGCTCGGTGACCCGGGCCGCGGGGCGCTCGTCGTCCGTCCGGACGGCTACGTCGGCGTGCGCGCGGCCGATGCGGCCGACCCGGCCGTGCGCTGGTGGCTCGGCCGGGTCGGTCTCGTGCAGGACCGGCACGGGGTGGTCGCCGGCCCCGGGCCGGTCGTGCCCGCGCAGGCGTGACCGGGGGCGTCAGACGCCGGCGGGCAGCGGCATCTCGCGGACGTCGTCGGCGACGGTGAGCGGGGCGCCGGTCGCGGCGACCACCTCGTCGGCGGTCACGCCGGGTGCGGTCTCGCGCAGGACCAGCCCGTCGCCGGTGACCTCGATGACGGCGAGATCGGTGATGATCCGGTCCACGCAGGCCTTGCCGGTCAGCGGCAGGGTGCACTCCTGCACGATCTTCGGCGCCCCGTCGCGGGCGACGTGCTCCATCATGATGATCACCCGGCGGGCGCCGTGGACGAGGTCCATCGCCCCGCCCATGCCGTTGACCATCTTGCCGGGGATCAGCCAGTTGGCCAGGTCGCCGCGGGCGTTGACCTGCATGGCGCCCAGCACGGCGACGTCGAGGTGCTGGCCGCGGATCATCCCGAAGGACAGCGCGGAGTCGAAGAAGCTCGCGCCGGGCAGCAGGGTGACGGTCTCCTTGCCGGCGTTGATCAGGTCGGGGTCCTCCTCGCCTTCGAAGGGGTAGGGCCCCACACCCAGCACGCCGTTCTCCGAGTGCAGGACGACGTGCACCCCCTCGGGCACGTAGTTGGGCACCAGGGTGGGCATCCCGATGCCGAGGTTGACGTACTGGCCGTCCTCGAGCTCGAGGGCCACCCGGGCGGCGAGCTGCTCACGGGTCAGGCTCATGCGGGCGTGGCCTCCTCGCCGGCGGCGGCCGGGGTCTGCGAACGGTCGGAACGCGGGCGGGTGGTGCGCTTCTCGATCGGCTTGCGGTCACCGCCGACGACGACCACGCGGTCGACGAACACCCCGGGCAGGTGGACGTCCTCGGGGGTGATCTCGCCGGGCTCGACGAGCTCCTCGACCTCGGCGACGGTGATCCGCCCGGCCATCCCGGCCAGCGGGTTGAAGTTCCGCGCCGACTCGTGGAACACCAGGTTGCCGTGCCGGTCGCCCACCGCGGCGTGCACCAGCGCGAATTCGGCGGTCAGCGCGGTCTCCAGCACGTACTGGCGGCCGTCGAACTCGCGCACCTCCTTGGGGCGGCTGACCTCGACCACGTTCCCGTCGGCGTCGTAGCGGATCGGGATGCCACCCTCGGCGACCAGCGTGCCGACGCCGGTGGGGGTGTAGAAGGCGGGGATGCCGCTGCCCCCGGCGCGCAGCCGCTCGGCCAGCGTGCCCTGGGGGGTGAGCTCCACCTCCAGCTCACCGGACAGGTACAGCCGCGCCAGCTCCTTGTTGCCGCCGACGAACGAGCTGATCGTCTTGCGGATGCGGCCCGCGTAGAGCAGGACGCCGAGGGCCTGGTCGTCGACCCCGCAGTTGTTCGAGATGGTGGTGAGCTGGTCGGCGCCCTGGGCCAGCAGCGCGTCGATCAGCGCGTACGGCACCCCGCACAACCCGAAGCCCCCGACGGCCAGGGTCGCGCCCTGCCCGATGTCGGCGACCGCCTCCTCGGCGGAGCGGACGACCTTGTCCACGTCAGCCCTCCCGCTCTGCGGGGCCGGTTCCCCGGCCGTGGTCCGAACGCGCCCGATCCACCACGCTGCTCCCATCGTCGCCGCTGCGGGCCCCAGTATCGCGGGCGACGACGCCCGGGCGCGCCCGCCCTGCCCACTGGCCGGAAACGGACGGCCGCGGCAGGGGTCAGCGGAGCAGCGTGGTGAGCCGGACCCGCACGCCGCCGTCGCCGGGGTGGTGCGCCCCGCCGGAGATGTCGACGTGGTCGCACAGCTGGCGGGCCAGCCAGAGGCCCATGCCGCCGCGGGACAGGTCGTCCCCGTGGGCCGGCCCGTAGCCGGCGAAGGGGTCGTCCCAGCCCGGGCCGCCGTCGGCGATGGTGCAGACCAGGCGGTCCGGGGCGGTCCACAGCCGCAGGCTCACCGGGGGCACGCCGTGCCGGACGGCGTTGGAGGTCATCTCGTCGACGGCGAGCAGGAAGTCCTCGACGACGTCGGCGGGTGCGGTCAGGCCGGCGAGCTCCGCGGCGACCGCGTGCCGCAGGCCGACGAAGTCCGAGACCGCGTCGGCCGTGAACCGCGGGGGCGTGGCCTCCAGCGGCTCGTCGGGCACCGGCAGCGAGCGCAGGTAGCCGGCCGGCCGTGCGAAGCGGGCGTTGGGCGTGCGGGCCTGCGGCGTCACCACGTGGGCGTGGGTGTGCGCGGCGGAGGCGAGCACCGACTCCGGCAGGCGCTGGGAGTCGAACGCGCACACGCCCCACAGGTCCCAGCCGCGCAGCGCCTCGTTGATCACCGACTCGTAGCGCTCCCACTCCAGCCAGTTGCGCTCGGAGGGCCCGTGGTCGACCTCCCCGAGCACGCGGACGCGCGGCACCCCGGTGGCGCGCTGCTCCTCGGCCAGCTTCCGGAACGCGATGATCGCCGCGGGGGTGCGCGGCCGGTAGGCGTCGTGGCGGTCGACGACGACGAGCCGCGGGTCGTCCCCGAGGGCCTCGCGCAGCGCGGTCGCGGTGGACGCCGACGTGGCGACGACGGCCGCCTCACCCGCGTCCAGACCCGCCCGGAGGAAGGGGGCCGCGGTGGCGACCAGCTGGTCGAGCGAGTCGTGGAACAGCGCGTCGTGGGGGAACCCGCCGGGTGCGGGGTGGCCCACCCCGCCTGCCGCCGTCCAGCTCACCTGCGCCCCTGAATCGTTCCGCCGTCGTCCGAAATCCGTGCCCCACGGTAGGCCAGCGGGTCACGGCGGTCGGCCGGCACCCCGGGGAGCGCCCCACTGCTGTCGTGGCGGGGCGCTGTCGGCCGGCGAGACCACCGGTGGTGCCGGCGGCCGGCGCAGCCGCGTCGAAGGTAGCCGCCGCCCTCACGGGCTGCCACCCGGCGCGGGCAGCCTCCCCGTTTCGACCGCGATCCCAGGGGCAGGTGACCGGCCGACCCCGGAGGGAGAACACCATGGCCATCGCCACGATCAACCCGGCCACCGGCGAGACGCTCAAGACCTACGAGCCGCTCACCGAGGAGGCGCTCGAGGACAGGATCGCCCGCGCCGCGCAGGCGTTCGCGCGCTACCGGCTGACCACCCCGCAGGAGCGGGCGGCCTGGCTCACCGCGGCCGCCGGCGTCCTGGACGACGAGACCGACGCCGTCGCCGAGCTGATGACCACCGAGATGGGCAAGACGCTGGCGTCGGCCAAGGCGGAGGTCGGCAAGTGCGCCAAGGCGCTGCGCTGGTACGCCGAGCACGGCCCGGCCCTGCTGGAGCCCGAGCCGAAGGACGCCGCCGCGGTGGGGGCCGAGCAGGCCTACGTGGTGCACCAGCCGCTGGGCGTCGTCCTGGCGATCATGCCGTGGAACTTCCCGCTGTGGCAGGCGATGCGGTTCGCCGCCCCGGCGCTGATGGCCGGCAACGTCGGCCTGCTCAAGCACGCCAGCAACGTGCCGCAGACCGCGCTCTACCTGGAGGAGCTGTTCCGCAGGGCGGGCTTCCCCGAGGACGTCTTCCAGACCCTGCTCATCGGCTCCTCGACCATCGAGCGGGTGCTGCGCGACGACCGGGTCGCCGCCGCCACGCTCACCGGCAGCGCGCCCGCCGGCCAGTCGGTGGCCTCCATCGCCGGTGACGCGCTCAAGCCCACCGTGCTGGAGCTGGGCGGCAGCGACCCGTTCATCGTCATGCCCTCGGCCCACCTGGACCGGGCCGCCGAGGTCGCGGTCACCGCGCGCAACCAGAACAACGGTCAGAGCTGCATCGCCGCGAAGCGCTTCTTCGTGCACCGCGACGTCGCCGAGGAGTTCACCCGCCTGTTCGCCGAGAAGATCGGCGCCCTCACCGTCGGCGACCCGATGGACGAGGGCACCCAGGTGGGGCCGCTGGCCACCGAGTCCGGCCGGGAGGACGTCGAGAAGTACGTCGACGACGCCGTCGCCAAGGGCGCGCAGGTGCTGGTGGGCGGCAAGCGGGTCGACCGGCCGGGGTGGTTCTACGAGCCGACCCTCCTGACCGGCATCACCCCGGAGATGGACCTGTACCTGGAGGAGGTCTTCGGGCCGGTCGCGGCGCTGTGGACGGTCGACTCGCTGGAGGAGGCGATCGAGATCGCCAACAGCCACCCCTACGGGCTGGGCTCCAACCTCTGGAGCGAGGACGCCGGGGAGCGGGAGCGGTTCATCCGCGACATCGCCTCGGGGATGGCCTTCGTCAACGGCATGACGACCAGCTACCCGGAGCTGCCGTTCGGCGGCGTCAAGCAGAGCGGGTACGGCCGGGAGCTGACCGAGCTCGGCATGCGCGAGTTCATGAACGCCAAGACCGTCTGGATCGGTGGGCCGAGCAGCGAGCAGGCCGAGCGCAGCACCGCCGGTTCCGCCGCGGAGTAGCGACGCCCTTCCCGGCCGGGCCTCCCGTCAGCGCAGGCGGGAGGTCCAGTCGGCGGGGACGCGCCCGCGCGGCCCGGGGGCGGGCTGGTCGAGGG
>NZ_SSXB01000056.1:0-27404 GCF_021698995.1 Blastococcus sp. KM273129
GACCATCAGGGATCCCCCCGAACCGACCCTGGTTCCTCTCCCCGGGTGATCACCGGTGTCATCGGGCCGGTCGCCGGTGCGACCATCGGTGGCGTGACCCCCACCATCGGCGCGCCGCCGCGTCCGCCGCTCGTGCGCCCGCGCGAGGGCCGGCTCGTCGCGGGCGTCGCGGCGGGCACCGCGGCGCACCTGCGCCAGGACCCGCTGGTGGTGCGGGTGGCGTTCGTGCTGCTGGCGACGACGGGGCTGGGCATCATCGCCTACGCGCTGCTGTGGCTCACCATGCCGGTCGCCGCGCCCGGGGAGTCCCCCGCGGTCACCCAGGGCTGGCGCCCGGCCGGTGCCCGGCAGTGGATCGCCCTCGTCGTGCTCGGGCTGGTGGCCGTCAGCCTCCTGGGCCAGCTGAGCCAGTGGACGAGCGCCGACGTCGTGCTGCCGCTGATCCTGCTGGCCGGCGGGCTCACCGTGATCTGGCGGCAGCTGGACACCGACCGCACGCTGGCCGGCGCGGGGGTCCGCTGGGCCCTGGCCGGCGGGGTCGCCGTCCTGGGTGTCGGGCTGTTCCTCCTCCTGGCGACCACCGGTCAGCTGGCCAACGCCCGCAACGGGTTCGCCGCCACCCTGCTCATCCTCACCGGCGTCGTCCTGGCGACCGCGCCGCTGTGGCGCCGGCTGCTGGACTCACGGGCCGAGGAGCGCGCCGCCCGCATCCGGTCGGAGGAGCGGGCCGCCGTCGCCGCGCACCTGCACGACTCGGTGCTGCAGACCCTCGCGCTCATCCAGCGCAACGCCGAGGGGCCGCAGGCGGTCAGCCGGCTGGCGCGCAGCCAGGAGCGGGAGCTCCGCGCGTGGCTCTACGACCCGGTGGCCGTCCGCGAGGGCGGCACCTGGGCCGGGCTGGTTGCGGGCATGGTCGCGGACGTCGAGGCCGACCACGCCCTGACCGTCGACCCCGTCGTGGTCGGGGACGCCCCCGTCGACGAGCAGCTGGCCGCGCTCGGCGCCGCCACCCGCGAGGCACTGGTCAACGCGGCCAAGCACTCCGGCGAGCTCTCCGCCGACCTCTACACCGAGGTGACCGCCGACCAGGTGTCGGTCTTCGTCCGGGACCGCGGCAAGGGTTTCGACCCGGGCACGGTCCCGGACGACCGCCGCGGCCTGCGCGACTCGGTGCACGGCCGGCTGGCCCGCCTGGGAGGCTCGGCGCTGGTCCGCTCGACACCGGGGGAGGGGACCGAGGTGGAGCTGGTCCTGCCGAGGACGAGCACGTGACGCCGATCGAGGAGTGCAGCAGCATGGGTCCGCGGGTGTTCGTGGTCGACGACCACGCGATGGTGCGCACCGGCGTGCGCGCCGAGCTGGGCGCGGACGTGACCGTCGTGGGGGAGGCGGCCGACGTCGCCACCGCGATCGACGGCATCCGCGGCGCGCGGCCCGACGTCGTGCTGCTGGACGTGCACATGCCCGGCGGCGGCGGGCGGGCGGTCCTCGAGGCGCTCCGCGGGGAGCTGCCGGACGTGAAGTGGCTCGCCCTGTCGGTCTCCGACGCCGCGGAGGACGTCATCGCCGTCATCCGGGCCGGGGCGCGGGGCTACGTCACCAAGACGATCTCCGGCCCCGACCTGCTCGACGCCGTCCGCCGGGTGGCCGACGGCGACGTCGTCTTCAGCCCCCGCCTGGCCGGGTTCGTGCTGGACGCCTTCGCCGCCGGGGGTGCGGCGGCCCAGCAGCCGGCGGCCGAGGAGGTCAGCGACCCGGGGCTGGACCTGCTGAGCGCCCGCGAGCGCGAGGTGATGCAGCTGCTGGCCCGCGGCTACACCTACCGGGAGATCGGGTCCCGGCTCTTCATCTCGGTCAAGACCGTGGAGTCGCACGCCTCCAACGTGCTGCGCAAGCTGCAGCTCTCCAACCGCAACGAGCTCACCCGCTGGGCGGCGACCAACCGGCTCCTCTAGCCGCGACTGGCCGCCCGCCGCCACCTCCGCTAAGCATGTGTCCGACGACACGGACGGCCTGCTCGGCGGGCCCGGGGGAGAAGGAGGCCGTCATGCTGCGCACGCTGTCGCGCCCGCTGGTCGCCGGCGTGGAGCGCTACCTGCCGGGAGCGTTCGTCTTCGCGGTGGTCCTCACCGTGATCGTCGCGGTGCTGGCCCTGCTCTTCGGCGACATCGGGCCCGCAGAGCTGACGCGGGCCTGGGGCGACGGCCTGGCCGGGCTGCTGGCGTTCATGACGCAGGTGGCCCTGGTGCTGCTGCTCGGCTACACGCTGGCGCTCACCCGGCCGGTCAAGGCGGGGCTGACGCGGATCGCCGACGTGCCGAAGAGCCCCCGTGCCGCCTACGCGTTCGTCGCCCTCATCGCCTCGATCGCCTCGCTGATCAGCTTCGGGCTGGGGCTGGTCGTCGGTGGCGTCATCGCCCTCGAGGTGGGCCGGGCCGCGCGCCGCCGCGGGACGAAGCTGCACTACCCGCTGCTGGTGGCCAGCGCGTACTCGGGCTTCGCCGTCTGGCACATGGGCTACAGCGCCACCGGACCCCTGGCCGCAGCCACTCCCGGCAGCTTCGTCGAGGAGGCGATCGGCCGCACCATCCCGATCAGCGAGACCGTGTACTCGCCGTGGAACCTCATCGCGATCGTGATCGCGGTCGCGGCGATCCTGGGCACCGTCGTCCTGCTCGCCCCGAAGAGCAGGGACCGGATCGTCGAGCTGCCGGAGCGGATGGGGACCGAGGAGCCCGACGTCGCGCTGAAGACGCCGGAGACCCCCGCCGAGCGCATGGAGGCATCCCGGCTGGTCACGCTGGTCCCGGGCCTCGCCCTCCTGGGCTACCTCGGCGTGTACTTCGCGCAGGAGGGCTTCGACCTCACCCTCGACATCGTCAACTGGTCGTTCCTCGCTGCGATCCTGCTCATCGTGCGCAGCCCGGCGGAGCTCGCCGAGCTGGTCGGCGGGGCGGTGCGGACGGTGGGCGAGGTGCTGCTCCAGTACCCGCTGTACGCCGGGATCATCGGGATGATGACCGCCTCCGGGTTGGCGGCCCAGCTCAGCGGGTGGTTCACCGACGTCGCCAGCCCGGGCAGCCTCGGGCTGCTGGCCTTCCTCTCCGCGGGGCTGCTCAACATGTTCGTGCCCAGCGGCGGCGGGCAGTTCGCCGTCCAGGCGCCGATCTTCCTGGACGCCGCCGACTCCCTCGGCGTCGATCCGGCCGTCATCACCATGGCGATCGCCTACGGCGACCAGTGGACGAACATGATCCAGCCGTTCTGGGCGCTGCCGCTGCTCGCCGTCGCCGGCCTCGGGGTGCGCGACATCTTCGGGTTCACCGCGATCACCTGCCTGATCACCGGCATCGTGTTCGGCGGGACGCTGCTGGTGCTCGGCGCCGGCTGAGCCGGCCGGCGCGCAGCCGGCCGGCCCCGCGCCGTCAGCGGAAGTGGCTCTTCGGGATGACCCCGTGGACGCCGACGGTCCGGTCGACGACCTGGGAGACCTCGAAGTCCACGGCGGCCGAGAGGTAGGCGTAGGCGACGGCGCGGTCCATGCCGAGGTCGTTCTGGAGGAAGTCCAGGGCGTGGACCACCGCCCGCCGGTTGGCGACGTCGAGGTCGCCGGCCTGCCCGCCGCGGCTGCCGTCGGGGTCGGACAGCCCGATCGGGAGCCACGACTCCGGCGTCTCGCCGAACGGGTAGCTGAACGCCACCGACGGGGCGTCGGAGGTGCCCTTCCGGCAGACGGTCAGCCGGAACGTGAGGCGCAGCGAGCCCTCCAGCGCGGTGAGCGCGACCTCGCCGCTGCCCATCGACATGTGCGGGTCGCCGACCGAGAACAGCGCACCGGGGGCGACGACCGGCACGTAGAACGCCGACCCCACGCCGAGCAGGTTCACGTCGATGTTGCCGCCGCCGACGGTGGGCGGGATGGAGTTGACCAGCGGGTCGTTCACCGCCGCCGCGTCGGCGACCGTCGCCACCGCCATGAGCCCGGCAAAGGGGTCGACGGGCCAGGAGACCGTTCCCCTCGGCCCGCCCGGCAGGCTCGCCCGGACCGCACCTCCGCGGACCGCCAGCGGTGTGAAGATCGAGACGTTGCCGTACTCGAGCGGGTTCCCGGTGCCGCGCCCGTCGCGCGTCGTCGGCATGACCTCCGCGGCGGTGATGTCGCCGGGGGCGCCGGCGAAGGCCGCGGCCAGCGCGCCCTTGCCGTGCCGGCTCGAGACGACGCCGTACGGCACCCGCGGCAGCGCCGTCAGCAGCTCGATCTTCAGGACGTCGCCCGGCCGCGCCCCCTCGACGTGCACCGGGCCGGTGACGACGTGCGGGCCGTCGGCGTCGAAGCTGCGAGGGTGCCGGGCGTACTCCGCCGCGATGGCGACGGCGTCGTCGAGGACCTGCTCCCGGGGCACCCCCTGGCTGCCGAACCAGGCAACCGGGTCGCGCCCCTGGTCCTCGAGGATCCCCTCGTGGCTGACGGTGTCGATGGTGATCGTGCCGCCGGAGCGCACCCGGGCCACGGGGGCGTCGCCGGTGCGCGGCAGGTAGCCCCAGAGCACCTCGTCCGGGCGGGAGGGCAGGTAGACCTGGCCGTCGATCGGGCCGGTGCCGGGTTGGAGCACCTCGCGCGGCAGGCGCGTCCGCGGCGCCGCCACCGCCGGGCCGGCCGTCGCCACCCCGGCGGCGAGCAGCGCGCCGGTGGCCAGGGCGGTCTGCACGAAGGCGCGGCGGCCGAGCCCCCGCTCGAGGCGCTCCGCGGCCTCCTGCGGGTCGGGGCTGGTCTGGTCGTGCGGGGTCGTGGTCACGGTGCTCTCCCGGTGCCGTCGGTGGGCGTCGGGGGAGTTCTACGGGCCCGGTGTTGCGCCCGCGTGGCGCCGGGGCCACGCGGTGTTACGACCTCGTTCCGCCCGGCCCGGTCCCGAACGCCGCCCGCCGGAAGGCGGTGAACAGCGGCGGCGGCTCGGGTGAGGCCCACATCTGGTTGGTCAGGAGGACCGCCGTCGTGCCGGTGACCGGATCGGTCCACCAGGTGCTGCCCAGGCCGCCGTCCCACCCGTAGGAGCCGGCGTGCCGCCCGCCCGGTTCGTCGGTGCGTCGGACGCCGATGCCGAGGCCCCACCCGCCGCCCTCGTCGTCCACCGGGCCGACCTGCTCGGTGGTCATGGCCCGGACCGCGGCCCCGCTGAGCACCCGGGTGCCGTCGGGGGCGCACCCCTGCGACTCGAGGACGCGGGCGAAGGCGGCCAGGTCGCCGACCGTGGAGACCAGGCCGTCGCCGCCGTCGGGGAACGCGGGCGCCGACGACCACTGGCCGTCCGCCGGGTCGTAGACCTCCCGCCCGCCGTCGGGCCCGGGCGGCGCCCAGTGCGGTCCCAGCCGGTCTCGGACCGCCGCCGGCACCCCGAACCCGGTGCTGCGCATCCCCGACGGCCGGAGGACCCGCTCGTCCAGCACCTCGGGCAGCGGCCGCCCGGCGGCGCGCGACACCAGCACGCCCAGCACGCTGGCGCCCAGGTGGTACAGCCAGCGGGTGCCCGGCTGGTGGGCCAGCGGGACGGAGCCCAGGCGGCGCATCCACTCGTCCGGGCCGGGCGCCGCCTGCGGGGCCGGCGGGCCCAGGGGCAGCCCTGCTGCGGCGAGCGCGGCCAGCGTCGGCGACGGCCAGGGCGCGGTGAAGTCCAGCCCGAGGCCCAGCCGGAGGGTGAGGACGTCGCGGACGGTGATCGGGCGGACCGCCGGCACCGTCCCCGCGTCCGGGTCGGCGGGGTCGGCGAGCACGCGCCGCCCGGCGAGCTCGGGGAGGAACCCGTCCACGGCGGCCTCGAGGGCGAGGACCCCCTCGTCCAGGAGGGACATCGCCGCGGCGGCGACGACCGGCTTGGTGGTCGAGGCGATGCGGAAGACGGTGTCCTGCGACACGGCGTGGCCGGTGCCGGGTGCGTGCGCGCCGGCCGCGCCGGTGGTGACCGGCTCGCCGTGCCGGCCGACCCACCAGGCGGCGCCCGGCACCTCCCCGGCGGCGACCGCCCCGGCCACCGCTGCCTCGATCCGCTCCGCCCGCGCGGAGTTCCCGCTCCGACCGCCCATGCCGGGATGACCCGGGGCGCGCCCGGAACTCATCGCCTCAGGCGGTGTGCACCACGTGGAAGGCCTCGGCGAGGCGGCCGGCCGGGAGGCCGAGCCGCTGGGCGGTCTGCCGCATCCAGCCGGTCACGAACTCCTCGAGGTCCGGCACGTGGCTCACCTGGGTGACGTGGCACTTCAGAGCGGCGAACTTGCGGTCGACGACGTCGGTGACGTCGACGGCGTGGTCGGCGCGCGGGCTGGCACCCAGCCAGACCTCGCCGACCGTCCAGGCGTCCAGCCCCTCGTCGGCCAGCAGCTCCGGGAAGGCGAACGGGTTGCGGGCATCGGGGTAGACGGCGCGCAGCGTCGACTCGCCGACGGTCATGTGGTCGGGGTGGCTGGCCCCGATCCGCTCCCAGAACCGCTCCGGCGAGCTGGTCAGCACCCGCTGCGGGCGGACCTGGCGGATGACCCGGCTGATGTCCCGGCGCAGGTCCAGCGTCAGCTCCAGCCGGCCGTCGGGGTAGCCGAGGAAGCGGACGTCGGTGACGCCCACCTCGGCCGCCGCCGCGGTCTGCTCGGCCCGGCGCAGCGGGCCCATCTGCTCGCGGGGGGTGTCGTCGAAGCCGCCGGCGTCGCCGTCGGTGACGATGAGGTAGGTGACCTCGGTGCCGGCCGCCGTCCAGGTGGCGACGGTGCCGGCGCTGCCGAAGTCGACGTCGTCGGGGTGGGCCAGGACGCACAGTGCCCGCTCGACGTGCTCGGCGGGAGCGGACGGGCGCTGGAGCGGGGAGGTCACCCGGCGCAGCCTAGGTGCACCGGCCGCGCGGGCCGCGAGCCGCTCGCGCAGACTCGCGGGGTGCCCTCGTTCACCCTCTCCGTCGCGCTCCGCTCCTCCACCCCGCTGGACGACGACGCCGTCGACACCCTCCGCGCGGTGCTGCGGCCCGGCGACCCCGAGCTGCGGCTGTGGCGGGAGCCCGACCGCGCGGTGCTGCGCGTGAGCACCGAGTGCGAGGCCGAGGACCTCGACGCCGCGCTGGTGCTCGGCATGGAGCTGGCCGACGAGGTGGGCGAGGCCCGCCCCGGCCGGGTGTTCGAGGTGGCCGCGATGGGCGACGACGACTCGCAGGTCTGGCGCAGCGGGCCCTGACCCGCACCGTCCAGGGGGTCGTCCCGGGGCCGAGGGGGAGCCCGCCCCGCTACAGGCGGCCGCGGCCCTGGCGGAGCAGCACCATGCCGAGGGCGGCGCCGTCCGGGCCCAGCGCGGTGCGGAACCGGGAGAGCACCTGCTGCTCGCGGGAGAGCGACAGGCGGGTGCCGCCGTCGGCCGCCCGGAGGGCGCCGATCTCGTGCGAGATCGCCACACGGCGGCGGACCAGCTCGATGATCTCGGCGTCGCAGGCGTCGATCGCGTCGCGGAGCGCGCCGATCCGCTCGGCGGGGTCCTCGGGGGTGGTCGGGCCGGCGACGGGGGCTGCGGTAGAGGTGCTCATCGGGTTCCTCGGTGGTGTGGGGGCCGGGAGGTCCGAGAACGAGAAACGCCCCGGGCTCCTCGGGCCCGGGGCGTCTGTTGCGGCGTGTGCTCAGCCAGCGGTGACGGACACCGGATCCCGGTGGCCGTAGAAAAAGCTGACGGTGGCGAGCACGGGGGGAGTCTGGCACAGGCCGCGCGACGCGCGCCAGGCCGGGCACGCCCGCAGGCGCCCGCGAGCGCGTGGCGGTCCTCCCCGGCGGCCGGCTGGGACGGGTGGTGCGCCCGTTCCCGGGGGCGCCGGGAGCGTCACCCGTCCGGCTTACAGTGGCGGGGTCATGAGCAGCAGCCTCCAGCAGTCCCTCCCCGGCACCGCCGCCCTGCAGCGCTCCGCACCCGGCTCGATGGGGCGGGAGCTGGACCGGATGCTCGCCGGCCTCAACGGCCCGCAGCGCGACGCCGTCGTCCACGAGGGCAGCCCGCTGCTCATCGTCGCCGGCGCCGGGTCGGGCAAGACCCGCGTGCTCACCCACCGCATCGCCTACCTGCTGGGCGCCCGCGGGGTGCAGCCGGGGGAGATCCTGGCGATCACCTTCACCAACAAGGCCGCCGGCGAGATGAAGGAGCGGGTGGCCGCGCTCGTCGGCCCGCGGGCGCGGTCGATGTGGGTCTCGACGTTCCACTCGATGTGCGTGCGCATCCTGCGGGCCGAGGCCGCCAAGCTGGGCATGAAGTCGTCGTTCACGATCTACGACCAGGGCGACTCGATCCGGCTGATGACGATGGTCGCCCGCGACCTCGACCTCGACGCCAAGCGCTATCCCGGGCGCAGCCTGTCCAACCAGGTGTCCAACCTGAAGAACGAGCTCGTCGACGAGGAGTCGTTCAGCCCCCAGACGGCGCCGGAGAAGGTGCTCAAGGAGGCGTACACGCTCTACCAGCGGCGGCTGCGCGAGGCGCACGCCATGGACTTCGACGACCTGATCATGACGACGGTCCACCTGCTGCAGGCCTTCCCCGACGTCGCCGAGCACTACCGCCGCCGCTTCCGGCACGTGCTGGTCGACGAGTACCAGGACACCAACCACGCCCAGTACATGCTGGTGCGCGAGCTCGTCGGCGACGGCTCCGGGCCGGTGCCGATGGGCGAGCTGTGCGTGGTCGGTGACGCCGACCAGTCGATCTACGCCTTCCGCGGCGCGACGATCCGCAACATCGACGAGTTCGAGCGCGACTACCCGCAGGCCACCACGATCCTGCTGGAGCAGAACTACCGCTCCACCCAGCGCATCCTCAAGGCCGCGAACACCGTCATCGCCAAGAACACCGGCCGGCGGCCGAAGAACCTGTGGACCGACTCGGGCGACGGCGAGCTCATCGAGGGCTACGTCGCGGACAACGAGCACGACGAGGCCGCCTGGGTCGCCGAGCAGATCGACGCGCTGGTCGACTCGGGGAAGGCCCGGCCGGCCGACATCGCGGTGTTCTACCGCACCAACAACGCCTCGCGCGTGTTCGAAGAGGTCTTCATCCGCGTCGGCATGCCGTACAAGGTCGTCGGCGGGGTGCGCTTCTACGAGCGCAAGGAGGTCCGCGACGCGCTCGCCTACCTGAAGCTGGTCGCGAACCCGGCCGACGTCGTGAGCCTGCGCCGGATCATCAACGTCCCCAAGCGCGGGATCGGCGACAAGGCCGAGTCGTGCATCGAGTCCTTCGCCGACCGGGAGCGGATCGCGTTCGGCTCGGCGCTGCGGCGCTGCTCCGAGATCGGCGAGCTGGCGACCCGGTCGCTCAAGGCGGTGCAGGAGTTCGTCGCCCTGCTCGAGGAGTTCGAGCGGCTGGTCGAGACCGGCTCGGGCCCGGCGGCGCTGCTGGAGAGCATCCTCGACCGCACCGGCTACCTCGCCGAGCTGCAGGCCAGCACCGACCCGCAGGACGAGGGTCGGGTCGACAACCTCAACGAGCTCATCTCGGTGGCTGCCGAGTTCGAGGCGGCCAACCCCGGCGGCTCGGTCACCGACTTCCTCGAGCAGGTGTCGCTCGTGGCCGACGCCGACCAGATCCCGGTCTCCGGGGACGACGCCGGTGTGGTCACGCTGATGACGCTCCACACCGCGAAGGGGCTGGAGTTCCCGGTCGTCTTCCTCACCGGCATGGAGGACGGCGTCTTCCCGCACCTGCGCGCGCTGGGTGACCCGCGCGAGCTGGAGGAAGAGCGGCGGCTGGCCTACGTGGGCATCACGCGGGCGCGCCAGCGGTTGTTCATCTCCCGGGCCACCGTGCGCACCAGCTGGGGGCAGCCGGCCTACAACCCGCCGTCCCGGTTCCTCGACGAGATCCCCGCCGAGACGATCCACTGGGAGCGCACCGACCCGGTGCCCGCGCCGTCGACCGGCTACCGGTCGGCCCAGACGCGGGTGGCGGCGACCGGGCTGTCCACCGGCGGCCTGCGCGGCGGTGCCGGCAACCGGCAGGTCATCTCCGTCGAGGTGGGCGACCGGGTGAGCCACGACGCCTTCGGCCTCGGCACCGTCGTCGAGGTCACCGGCGTGGCCGACAAGGCCCAGGCAACCGTCGACTTCGGCTCGGGCGGCACCAAGCGCCTCGTGCTCCGCTACGCCCCCCTCGTGAAGCTCTGACCTGAGGGGCGGGGCCCGGAGGGTCCCCGACGAAGGCCAGGACGCGCTCGACGCAGGCCGGGACGGCACCTGGCCGCGGTCGATCGGGCGGAGCCCGATCGATCAGACACTCACCCCGCGCTCGGCCAGCCAGGCCCGCGGGTCGATCGGGCGGCCGTCCATCCCGCCCCGGTGGATCTCGTAGTGCAGGTGCGGGCCGGTGGACTGGCCCTCGTTGCCGATCTTGGCGATCTGGTCCCCGGCGGTGACGAGGTCGCCGGCGGAGACGTTGTAGTAGCGCATGTGCCCGTAGATGTGCACGTTGCCGTCGGCGTCCTGGATGTAGACGGCGTTGCCGTAGCCCGAGGCGCGCCCCGCGCGGACGACGACGCCGTCGGTGGCCGCGAGGATGGGCGTGCCGAGCGGGGCGGCCAGGTCCAGGCCGTAGTGCATGGTGCCCCAGCGGCGGCAGAAGCAGGTGGTCAGCGTGCCCTGGGTCGGGGCGACGATCTTGGGCTGCCGGGCGGCGCGGGAGGCGGCGAGTTCGCCGAGCCGCGCCTGGGCCTCGGCCTCGGTGATGCCGCGGCGCGCGTCGGCGCCCTCGAGTCCACCGGCGAAGCTCACCTCGGTGCCGACGCCGAGCCCGTAGTCGGCGGCGGAGGCGGTGACGTCCGCGCGGTCGGCGGTGAGGGCCGGGATGCCGGCGAGCACGGCGCCGGCGACGAGCGCGGCGAGCCAGAGGTGGGCGCGCCGGCCGGGCGGGTGCGGCAGCCGGCGCCGCGCGCGGGGTGCCGCCTCGTCGGCGGGGGCCGCGGCGGGCTCCGCCGCGGGGAGCGGTGCGCGGACCGGGCCCTCGACAGCGGTGCGCGGACGGGGCACCACGACGACGTCGGACGGCGGCCCCTCCAGCACCGGTGCGCTGCTGCGAGTCACGGCGGACCTTCCCGGACGACAGGCCGGCGAGCGCCCGGGGGGCGTCCGTCGGGGGAGCGACGACGGCGAGGGCTCCTGGAGTGGTGCCCGCCGGTCGTCCCGGCGCCGTGATCGGACCGTAACGATCCGTCATGGGCCGACCAAGGACCCGACGCTGCGTGTCGCGACGTGTACGAGTCGTCACGTCGACGTGTCGACCCTGCGGATGCGGGGGATGCCGGCGGTCAGGCGACGGCGGCGACCGGTCCGCTCGTCGTCCCCTGCTCGCAGCCGCCGGCGAGGGTGGTCGCCACCTCGTCGAGCACGCCGCGGTGCATGGGCAGCGACATGTGCCCGACGCCGCGGAACAGCACGTTGCGCGCACCCAGGTCGGGGTGGTCGCATCGGCCCGACCGCGTGGGCAGCACCATCTGGTCGAGGTCGCTGTAGAGGGCCGTGATGCGGGTCCGGCAGCCGGGCGCCGGCTGCTCGAGCTCCTCCAGCACCGGTGACCCGGGGCGCAGCTGGCGGATCAGCGGGGTGGGCGCGAGGTGGGCGAGGACCGAGCCGCGGTGCGGGGTGCCGAGGGTCACCAGCGAGTCGATCCGGCGGTCGCCGCCCTGCCGCTGCACGTGGTACCGGGCGATCAGGCCGCCGAGGCTGTGCCCGACGACGCGCACCCGGTCGTGACCGGTCTGCTCGCAGACGCGCTCGATGTGCTCGCCCAGCTCCGCGGCGCCGCGCGCGACGTCGGTGAGCAGCGGGCTGTAGTTCCACGAGCAGACGGCGGTGAACCCGCGGCGGCGCAGGTTGCGGCGCATGACCGCGAACACCGAGCGGTTGTCGACGAGCCCGTGCACCAGCAGCACGGGCGTGCCGGCCGCCACCGGGTCGACGACGAGGCGGGCCCGGGCCACCGGCGGCTGCTCCCCGGTGCGCGTGCCCGGGTCGAGGCGCAGCTGCTCCATGCGGGCCCCCAGCGGGTACATGAGGACGTGCGCCCCGAACCACGCGAGCTCGGTCAGGCCGCCGGTGAGCGTCGTGGGGGAGCAGAGTGCGCGCAGACCACGTGGCGTGCCCTCGGCGCCGTCCCCGGTGTGCCACCCTGGACCGGAGCCCGGATCGCCCGATGGGCGCATGGCTGCCCTCCCCGTTGACCTCCGGCGGAGCTCGGCTCGTGCCGTCCCGCCGGCGGCGGTGCCAGGTGTGTGCTCCGTTCACCGCACGGTAATGCGGAGGAGTGACGGTCGTCACACGAACGTCACCGTCCGGCGGGCGATCGAGTCCGGTTCGTGACATCCAGCGAAGGGGGAGACGTGTCCACCCGCGACCACCGCGCCCGGACCGAACGCACCGGCACGGGCCGGCCCGAGGCCTCCGCCCGCAGGCGGCGGGACGCCCGGCCGGGCGGTGCCACGCCGGCGGGCGCCGGGGACCGCGTGGTCATCGGCACCGTGCCCCCCGCGGTGCGGGTCTGCGGCGCGCTGCTCGTGCTCGCCGGGCTGGCCGGCGTGCTCGCGGCGGTCCCCACCTACCTGGTGGTCGGCGGGGAGGAGCTGCGCCAGGTGCGCGGGGTCGGCGGTGCGCTCGCGACCCTGCTAATACCCGTCGTCCACCTGACCGTCGGTGCGACGCTGCTGCGCCGCGCCGTGCCGAAGTTCGGCCTGGCCTACGCCGCCGTCGCCGGGGCGCTGGCCGTCGGGGAGCTGCTCATCGAGCTCTACCGGGGCAGCAGCTCGACCGCGCGGCCCGGGGTGGAGGTGCTCGCGGGGGAGCGGGTGCTCACCAGCAGCGTGCAGGTCGGCGCCGGCTGGGTGCTCGGTGTCGTGGCGCTGGTGCTGACCGTGCTGGCCGGCGTCGTCGGCACGGCGGCGTGGGGGCGGACGGTGATGGAGGACCGCGGCCCCCTGGACCCGGTCCGCTCGCTGCTGGCCGGCGCCGCGGTGCTGCTGGGGGTGGTCGCCGTCCTCAGCCTGTCGCTGCCGGCCGCCGACGTGCCCGAGCAGCTCCGCACCGACCCCGCCACCGGCATGCGCGTCGTGGTGGTGCAGGAGGGGCCGCAGGCGCTGCTCGAGCGGCCGGGGCTCGCCCTCCTCGGCGGGCTGCTGCTCGCCGGCACCCTGCTGCTGTGCGCGGTGGTGGCCCCATCGCTGCGGCCGCGGCTGGCCGTGGTCGGCGGGCTGCTCGCCGTCGCCGTCACCGTGCTCCGCGCCGGGCTGGCGGGCCTCCGCGACGCGGTCTCGTCCGACGAGCTGGTCTGGACCGTCCCGGGCGTCGGGCTGGTCCTCGCGGGCCTCGGGTTGCTCGCCCTGACGGCGGTCGCCTGGCGGGCGCGTCGCACGTCGGCGTGACCCGCGCCACTCCCGGCGCTCCGCGGCCCTAAGCTCGCCGTCGTGGTGGACGAACGCATCCGGGTGGTCATCGCCAAGCCGGGACTGGACGGGCACGACCGCGGCGCCAAGGTGGTCGCGCGTGCGCTGCGCGACGCCGGCATGGAGGTCGTCTACACCGGCCTGCACCAGACCCCGGAGCAGATCGTCGAGACGGTCGTGCAGGAGGACGCCGACGCCGTGGGGCTCTCGGTCCTCTCCGGGGCGCACATGACGCTCTTCGCCCGGCTCGTCGAGCTGCTGCGGGAACGCGGCGTGGACGACGTCGTCGTCTTCGGTGGCGGGATCATCCCGGAGGAGGACGTCCCCGAGCTCCGGCGCATCGGCGTCACCGGCATCTTCACGCCCGGCGCGACCACCGGGGAGATCGTCGAGTGGGTGCGCGAGCACGTGGGCGAGCCCGCCGCGGGGTGACGTACTGGAACGGCCGCCCCCCAGGGGCCCGCTCCGAGCGTGCGAGGCGCGGGGGGAAGGCGGTCCTTCCGCTGCCGCGGAGGGGTGAGGTGCGTGTGACGCACCCCACCCCCGGCCCCTCCCGGGAACGCCCGGGGCAGCGGTCCGGTTCCGGGCGGTCTACGGTGCCTGTTCGTGGATCTCTTCGAGTACCAGGCCCGTGACCTGTTGGCCTCGCACGGTGTCCCCGTGCTCCCCGGCGGTGTTGCCGAGACCCCTGAGCAGGCGGAGGCGATCGCCCGCGAGATCGGGCAGACCGTCGTCGTCAAGGCGCAGGTGAAGGTCGGTGGCCGCGGCAAGGCCGGCGGCGTCAAGCTCGCCGACACCCCCGAGGACGCCAAGGCGCGCGCCCAGGACATCCTCGGCCTCGACATCAAGGGCCACATCACGCACCGCGTGATGGTGGCCCAGGCCAGCGACATCGCGGAGGAGTACTACTTCTCCTACCTGCTCGACCGGTCCAACCGCACCTTCCTGGCCATGGCCTCGAAGGAGGGCGGCATGGAGATCGAGCAGCTCGCCGTCGAGCGCCCCGAGGCCCTCGCCCGCATCCCGGTCGACGCGACCGTCGGCGTCGACAGCCAGAAGGCCGCCGAGATCGTCGACGCCGCCGGGTTCCCCGCCGAGGTCCGGGACCAGGTCATCGCGATCGCCGTCCAGCTGTGGGACACCTTCGCCAAGGAGGACGCCACGCTGGTCGAGGTCAACCCCCTCGCCAAGGCGCCGGACGGCACGGTGCTCGCGCTGGACGCCAAGGTGACCCTCGACGCGAACGCCGACTTCCGGCACGAGAACCGGGCCGCGCTCGAGGACGCCGCCTCCGCCGACCCGCTCGAGGCGCGGGCCAAGGAGAAGGACCTCAACTACGTCAAGCTCGAGGGTGAGGTCGGGATCATCGGCAACGGTGCCGGCCTGGTCATGAGCACCCTCGACGTCGTCGCCTACGCCGGTGAGGAGTTCGGCGGCGTGAAGCCGGCCAACTTCCTCGACATCGGTGGCGGCGCCTCGGCCGAGGTGATGGCGAACGGCCTGGAGATCATCCTCTCCGACCCGGCCGTCAAGAGCGTGTTCGTCAACGTCTTCGGAGGCATCACCGCCTGCGACGCCGTGGCGAACGGCATCGTCCAGGCCCTGGGCATCCTCGGCGACGAGGCCACCAAGCCCCTGGTCGTCCGTCTCGACGGGAACAACGTCGAGGAGGGGCGGCGGATCCTCGCCGAGGCCGACCACCCGCTGGTCACCCTGGTCGACACGATGGACGGCGCCGCGCGCCGGGCCGCCGAGCTCGCCGCCTGATCGCCCCCGACCTCAGACAGGACCTGAAGAGATGTCGATCTTCCTCAACGAGAACAGCAAGGTCATCGTCCAGGGCATGACCGGCTCCGAAGGCATGAAGCACACCCAGCGCATGCTCGCCTCGGGCACCGCGATCGTCGGTGGCGTCAACCCGCGCAAGGCCGGCCAGTCGGTGGACTTCGACGGCACCAGCGTGCCGGTGTTCGGCGGCGTCGCCGAGGCCATGAAGGAGACCGGCGCCGACGTCAGCGTCATCTTCGTGCCGCCGCCGTTCGCCAAGGCCGCCGTCATCGAGGCCGTGGACGCCCAGATCGGGCTCGCCGTGGTCATCACCGAGGGCATCCCGGTGCACGACTCGACCTACTTCTGGGCGCACGCCCAGGGTGGCTCGACCCGGATCATCGGCCCGAACTGCCCCGGCCTGATCAGCCCCGGCCGCAGCAACGCCGGCATCATCCCGGCGAACATCACCAAGCAGGGCAAGATCGGTCTGGTGTCGAAGTCCGGCACGCTGACCTACCAGATGATGTACGAGCTCCGGGACATCGGTTTCTCGACCGCCGTCGGCATCGGTGGCGACCCGGTCATCGGCACCACGCACATCGACTGCCTGCAGGCCTTCCAGGACGACCCGGAGACCGAGGCCATCGTGATGATCGGCGAGATCGGGGGCGACGCCGAGGAGCGGGCCGCCGACTTCGTCAAGGCCAACGTCACCAAGCCGGTCGTCGGCTACGTCGCCGGGTTCACCGCCCCCGAGGGCAAGACGATGGGCCACGCCGGCGCCATCGTGTCCGGCTCGGCCGGCACCGCCCAGGCGAAGAAGGAGGCCCTCGAGGCCGCCGGTGTGCGCGTGGGCAAGACGCCGTCCGAGACCGCCCGGCTGATGCGCGAGATCGTCGGCTAGCGGGTTCCCGCACCCTGACCGACCCGCTGCCCGGTGACCGCCACGGTCACCGGGCAGCGGTGCGTCGGGGGCAGGACGTGATGAACCGGCGCGCCGTTGCGCGCCGCTCGCCCCGACCGCCACGATCGATGCGCACCCGTTCCGTCCGGAGGAGATGACCGTGACCGCCAGCCAGCCCCCGCAGCCGCCCGAGGGTGGCCGACCGCCCGCGGGTGCCCAGCCGCCCGAGGGGCAGGCGCACGAGGCGCCGCGGGTGGCGGGACCGGGGGAGCAGCACGGCGGGACCCCCCAGGAGCAGCGCGGTGCCGGCCACCCCGGGCCGGGGCCGTCGCAGGGGCAGCCCCCGTACGGCCAGCCGGGCTACGGCGCGTACGGGCAGCCCCACCCCGGTCCGCCGCACCCGGGTCAGGGTCCGTACGGCCAGGCCCCGTACGGGCAACCGTCCTACGGCCAGCCGGGGTTCGGGCAGCCGCCGTACGGCCAGCCGGGCTACGGCGGGTACGGGCAGCAGCCGTACGGGCCACCGCCCTACGGGCAGCCGGGCTACGGCGGGTACGCCCAGCCGGGCTACGGCGGGTACGGCCCGGGGCCCTACGGCGGGCCCCCGCCGGGCCATGGCCAGCAGCCCTACGGGCACCCGTCCCCCTTCCCACCGGGTCACGGCTACGGCCCCGGGTACGGCCGGCGGCCCGGTGGTGCGGAGTTCTCCTACGACCCCAAGCGGCTGGCCTGGACCGACCTCGCCGTCGCCGGCGGCACGCTGCTGTTCCTGCTGTTCGGATTCCTGCCCTGGTGGCGGTTCGGCGACGCGACGTTCGGCGTCACGTTCAGCGGCTTCGAGGACGGCATGGTCGTGGCCGCCTTCGTGCTGTTCCTCCTGGCGACGACGTGGGCGGTCCTGCCGGCGTTCGTCCGGACGACGACGACGTTTCCGCGCTCGGGGGTGACCGCCGGCCTGGCCGGGCTGGGGCTGGTGCTGACGCTGTTCTCCTGGCTGGACACGTTGCGGTACGCCTTCTCCTTCTGGGCGCTGATGGGCTTCCTCACGGCCGTGGGCACCACCGTGGTCGCGGGGCTCGCCCTGCGCCGGGAACTGCGGGAACGCCCCGCGCGGCCGGCCGTCCCGCAGCCCGGCGGACCGTGGCCCGGACAGCCCCAGCCCTGGGCCGGCCAGCCCTGGGCGGGCCAGCCCTGGGCGGGGCAGCAGCCCTACCAGCAGCAACCGACCTGGCCGGCGCAGCCGCCGCGCCCCGGGTCCGAGCCCGCTTCCGGCCCAGGCGGCGGTGGGACCGGTGGCGCCACCGCCTCCGGCGAGGCGCCGGGAGACACGCAGAGCGACCGTCCCGGCACGGAGACCTGACCGGCGTCCCGGCGCGGCCGCACGACGGCGGCGGCTCCGGCGCGTGCGCCGCACATCGGCGCGGTGGCTTGCGAGAGTGGGGAGGTGGTCCCGCTGCTCGCACGCCTGCCCTTCCGGCGGGACGACGGGTCGGCGACCCGCCCCGCTCCGCCTGTCGTCCTGACCGCCCTCGCCGCGGCCGCCGTCACGGTGGTCGGCCTGGCCGGCCTGTGGCTGGCCCTGGTGGTCGTGCACACGCTGGACCCGGCCGGTGGCATGCCGGCCGGGGGCTCCGCGGCCCTGGGCAGCCGGTTGTGGCTGCTCGCGCACGGGGCGGAGCTCCGCCCGGCCTCCGGCCCCCTCGCGCTGGCCCCTCTGCTGCTGACCCTGCTCGCGGCGGGCGGGTTGTCGTGGGCCGGGCGGGTCGCCGTCCGGCTCCTCGACGACGGGGCGCCGGCGCGGGCGGTGGCGCGCGCGGGGACGACCGTCGTGCTCGTGCACCTGGCCCTCACCTGGCTGCTCGCGCTGCTGGTGGACGACGCTGACGTGGGTACCGGCTGGCCGCGCACGCTGGTGGCCCCGGCGGTGCTGGCGCTGGTCGCCGTGGGGTGGGGCGCCGGCCGCGAATCCGGTCTCGCCGACGCCGCCCTGGGCGGTCTGCCGGGGATCGCCCGCCCCGTGCTGCGCGCGGTGCTCGCCGGGCTGCTGACCGCGCTGGCCCTGGCCTTCGTCGTGGTCGCGGTCGCGCTGGCCAGCGACGCCTCGGGGTACGCGGCGCTGTCGGGCGCCCTCGGCGGGGCAGGGGCCGGGGCGCTCGGGCTGCTCGGCCTGAGTGCGCTCTACCTGCCCAACGCGGCGGTCGCCGTCCTCGGGCTGGCCGCCGGCCCGGGCTTCTCCGTGGGCACCGGCACGCTGGTGTCGGTGCACGGCGTCACGCTGGGCAGCGTGCCCGCCCTGCCGCTGCTCGCGGCGCTGCCCGACACGCAGGCGGTGCCGCTGGTCGCCTTCGTCTCGCAGGTCCTCCCGGCGGTGGCCGGGCTCGTCGCCGGCCGGACCGCGGGCCGGTGGTTCACCGACCGGGACGGCGGGTCGGTCGTCGCCGGGCTCGCCGGGCTGCTGGCCGGGTCGCTGCTGGGGCTGCTCGCCGGGCTGCTCGCCTGGGTCGCCGGCGGTGCCCTCGGGGACGGCGCGCTCGCCCAGGTCGGTGCCCCGCCGGTCGCCACCGGCCTCGCGTTCGGGGCGCAGGCGGCGATCGCCGCCGCGGTCGCGGCCGCCGTCACCCGCTGGCGGGCGCTGGGCTGAGGATCCCGTCGCCGGGGCTCGGTGGGGGGCGAGGGGGTCCTTATAGGGTCGGCACCGTGCCCACCGACGCGTCCCCCACCCGGGCGAGGGTCGTCGTCCTGCTGTCGGGGACCGGGTCGCTCTGCGAGGCGCTCCTGGCGGCCGCCGCCGACCCCGGCTACCCGGCGGAGGTGGTCGCCGTCGGCGCCGACCGCGAGGCCCCGGGGCTCCAGCACGCCCGGCGGCGCGGGCTGCCCACCTTCGTCTGCGCGCTCGGCGACCACCCCGACCGGCCGGCCTGGGACCGCGCGCTGGCCGAGCGGATCGCCGCCTTCGGCCCCGACCTCGTCGTCTCGGCGGGTTTCATGAAGATCGTCGGCCCGGCGGTGCTCGATGCGTTCGAGGGCCGGCTGGTCAACACCCACCCGGCGCTGCTGCCGGCGTTCCCCGGCGCGCACGCGGTCCGCGACGCCCTGGCGGCCGGCGCCACGGTGACCGGCTCGACCGTGCACCTGGTCGACGCCGGCGTCGACACCGGGCCGGTGCTCGCGCAGCGCGAGGTGCCGGTCCTGCCCGGGGACGACGAGGCGACGCTGCACGAACGGATCAAGGCCGTGGAGCGCGAGCTCCTGGTGGAGACGGTGGCGGCGTTGGCCGCCGCACCCCCGACCACCCCGCACCGGACGAGGAAGAGCACCTGATGAGCGACCGCACCCCGATCCGCCGCGCCCTGCTGGGCGTCTACGACAAGTCCGGCGTCGAGGAGCTGGCCCGCGGGCTCGCCGCCGCCGGGGTGGAGCTGGTCAGCACCGGTGCCACCGCGCGCCGGATCGCCGACGCCGGGGTGCCGGTCACGCCGGTGGAGCAGGTCACCGGCTTCCCCGAGTGCCTCGACGGGCGGGTCAAGACGCTGCACCCCGCCGTGCACGCCGGCATCCTCGCCGACCGGCGCAAGGACGAGCACGTCGCGCAGCTGGCCGAGCTCGGCATCGCCGCCTTCGACCTGGTCGTCGTGAACCTCTACCCGTTCACCGAGACCGTGGCCTCCGGTGCCGCTCCGGACGAGTGCGTCGAGCAGATCGACATCGGCGGCCCGGCGATGGTGCGCGCCGCGGCGAAGAACCACCCGTCGGTCGCCGTCGTCGTCGACCCGGCCCGCTACGACGACGTCCTCACCGCGGTCACCGCCGGCGGGTTCACCCTGGCCGAGCGGCAGCGGCTGGCCGCTGCCGCGTTCCGCCACACCGCCTCCTACGACGTCGCCGTCGCCTCGTGGATGGGCAACGTGCTCGCCCCGGACGACGACAGCGGCTTCCCGGCCTGGGCCGGCGGGAGCTGGGAGCGGGCCGACGTCCTGCGCTACGGGGAGAACCCGCACCAGGCCGCCGCGCTGTACCGCTCGGACCGGCCGGGCCTCGCGCACGCCGAGCAGTTGCACGGCAAGCAGATGTCCTACAACAACTACGTCGACACCGACGCCGCCTGGCGCGCCGCGCACGACCACGACGAGCCGTGCGTGGCGATCATCAAGCACGCCAACCCCTGCGGCATCGCCGTCGGGGCGGACATCGCCGCCGCGCACCGCAAGGCGCACGCCTGCGACCCGGTGTCGGCCTTCGGCGGGGTCATCGCGGCCAACCGCGAGGTCGACCTGACCATGGCCGAGCAGGTGGCCGAGGTCTTCACCGAGGTGGTGGTGGCCCCCGGTTTCACCGATGACGCCGTCGCCGTGCTGACGGGGAAGAAGAACATCCGGCTGCTGCGGCTGCCGCACCTGCCGGAGACGGGCGTGGAGCAGCGGCCGATCAGCGGTGGGCTGCTGCTGCAGACGCGCGACCGCATCGACGCCACCGGCGACGACCCCACCACCTGGACCCTCGCCACCGGTGAGCCGCTGGACGCCGCGGGCCTCGACGACCTCGTCTTCGCCTGGCGGGCAGTGCGCGCGGTGAAGAGCAACGCGATCCTGCTCGCCCACGACCGGGCAACCGTCGGCGTCGGCATGGGCCAGGTCAACCGGGTCGACTCCGCCCGGCTCGCGGTCGCGCGGGCGGGGGAGCGGGCGGCCGGGTCGGTCGCCGCCTCGGACGCGTTCTTCCCGTTCGCCGACGGGCTGCAGGTGCTGCTCGACGCCGGCGTGCGCGCCGTCGTCCAGCCCGGCGGGTCGGTGCGCGACGAGGAGGTCGTGGCCGCGGCGGCCGCCGCCGGGGTGCCGCTGTACCTGACCGGCACCCGGCACTTCGCCCACTGAACGAGGACCGGCGTCCCGTGCGGCACTCGTCGCGACCGCACGTGCGCCCCCCGGAGGCGGGGGCGCACGTGGCGGCGGCCGACTACGCGCGGGTGGACTGGTGGGGGGTCGAGCTCGACGGCGTCACCTTCTCGCGGTGCCGCTTCGACGACGCCGGACTCGAGGAGCTGGTCACCCGCCGGTGCGTGTTCGACGAGTGCGTGCTCACCGGGGTCCGCATGGGCGGCTCCCGGCACCTCGGGACGGCGTTCCTCTCCTGCCGATTCGACCGGGCGCGGCTGTTCGACACCACCCTGGACGGCTGCAAGCTGACCGGGTCGCACTTCCTCGGCGCCTCCCTCCGGCCGTTGACCGCCGTCGACTGCGACTGGTCGTGGACCTCGCTGCGCGGGGCCGACCTGTCGGCGCAGCAGCTGTCCGGGCAGCGGTTCCGCGAGGCCGACCTCACCGACGCCGACCTGCGCGGCGCCGACCTGAGCGGCGCGGACCTGGAGCGGGCGCGGCTGCAGAACGCCAAGCTGCGGGGGGCCGACCTGCGCGGCGCCTCCACCGATGAGGTGGACTGGCGTTCCTTCGAGCTGACCGGCGTGCACCTCGACGCGCTGCAGGCGGTCCAGGTGGCCCGCGCCCACGGCGCGCGGGTCGACGGCTGAGCGCTACCGCGACGCGTAGCGGGGGCCGGTCAGCACGGCCTTGAGCGAGCCGAGCAACCCCAGGACGGCGACGGCGATGGCGCACCAGAAACCCGGGCCGAAGAAGCCGAGGTCCCAGCCCGCGTCGACCAGCGGCACGAGCACCGCGGCCGTGACCACGCCGCTGACCACCAGCGCCAGCAGCCCCACGAACCGGTGGCTGCGGGCGGGCAGCCACAGGGCGATGCCCAGGAGCAGCAGCAGCCCGCCGCCGAGCACGATGGCCAGCGGCTGCCACCCGCCGTCGTCGAACACCTGGCCCAGGTCGTCGAACGCCTCGCGCACCAGCGTCCAGCCGCCGGCGTCGCGGTCGCGCAGCCAGTCCAGCGGCAGGCTGACGGCGGCCGCGATCCCCGCGAGGATGCACAGCAGCCCGCCCAGGCTCTCGGGCCCGCGGAAGGCCACCGGCCGGCTGGAGTAGGCAGGGTCGGTCGCCGCCGGTCCGGCGCCGTGCGACGCGGACGCGCCGGTCGGGGTGGGGTCGCTCATCGCGCACCTCCGCGGGTCGACGGGGCCGGGGCGCCCCGTTGCGGTCGACCCTAGGGCCGCACCGACGCCGACGGGACCCGTTCCGGCAGACTGTCGGTGTGCCCGCGACGATCCTGGACGGCAAGGCCACCGCGGCGGCGATCCGCGCCGAGCTGACCGAGCGGGTGGCCGCTCTCACCGCGGCCGGTCACCGGCCCGGTCTCGGCACCCTGCTGGTCGGCGACGACCCCGGCAGCCGGTGGTACGTCAACGCCAAGCACTCCGACTGCGCCGAGGTGGGCATCGCGAGCATCCAGCGCGAGCTGCCGGCGACCGCGACCGAGGCCGACGTGCTGGCCGTCGTCGCCGAGCTCAACGCCGACCCCGGCTGCACCGGCTACATCGTGCAGCTCCCGCTGCCGGCGGGCATCGAGGAGAGCCGCGTCCTCGAGGCCATGGACCCGGCCAAGGACGCCGACGGGCTGCACCCGGTGAACCTGGGCCGCCTGGTGCTCAACGTCCCCGGGCCGCTGCCCTGCACCCCGGTCGGCATCGTCGAGCTGCTGCGCCGCTACGACGTGCCGATCGCCGGGGCGGAGGTCGTGGTCATCGGTCGCGGCATCACGGTGGGCCGGCCGCTGGGCCTGCTGCTCACCCGGCGCACCGAGAACGCCACGGTGACGCTCTGCCACACCGGCACGCGCGACCTCGCGGCGCACGTGCGCTCGGCGGACGTCGTCGTCGCCGCCGCCGGGGTGCCCGGCCTGATCACCGCGGCGATGGTCAAGCCCGGGGCAGCGGTCCTCGACGTGGGCGTGAGCCGGGTCGACGGGAAGATCGCCGGCGACGTCGCCAAGGACGTCGTCGACGTGGCCGGGCACGTCGCGCCGAACCCCGGTGGGGTGGGGCCGATGACCCGGGCGATGCTGCTGCAGAACGTGGTGCTCGCGGCGGAGCGGGCCGCCGCGCTCGAGGCTCTCTCGGCCTGACCGTGACCCGCCCGCCGCTCTACGTCCGCCGGCCCTTCCTCGCCGGCCTCCTGCGGCAGCTGCCGCTGCTGGCGGTGCTGGTGGTGGTGGCGATCGGGCTGCTGCTGGTCACCTTCGAGCACTGGCGCTGGGGCCTGGTCGTGCTCGGGACGTCGCTGGTGGGGGCGGCCCTGCTGCGGCTGCTCCTGCCGGTGCGGCGGGTCGGCTTCCTCGCCGTGCGCAGCCGCGCGGTCGACGTCGTCCTGCTCGCCGGGGCAGGGGGCACCCTCGCCGTCGTCGCGCTGGCCATCCCGGGGACGTGAGCGCACCCGGGGCGGCACGAGGCGCCGACCAACGCTAGGTTGACGGCCATGGCGAAGCAGCCCAGGAACGGCAAGGTCACCGTGGTCGGTGCCGGGTTCTACGGCTCCACCACCGCACTCCGCCTGGCGGAGTACGACGTCTTCGAGACCGTCGTCCTCACCGACATCGTGGAGGGCAAGCCCGAAGGTCTGGCGCTGGACATGAACCAGTCCCGGCCGATCGAGGGCTTCGAGACGCAGGTCGTCGGTGTCGGCGGCGGCTCCTACGAGGGCACCGAGGGTTCCGACGTCGTCGTGATCACCGCCGGCCTGCCGCGGAAGCCCGGCATGAGCCGGATGGACCTGATCGAGACGAACGCGGGCATCGTCCGGCAGGTGGCGGAGAACATCGCGCGCACCTCGCCCGACGCCGTCGTCATCGTCGTCTCCAACCCGCTCGACGAGATGACCGCGCTGGCCCAGCTGGCCACCGGCTTCCCGAAGCACCGTGTCATGGGTCAGGCGGGCATGCTCGACACGGCGCGCTTCACCAACAACGTCGCCGAGGAGCTGGGCGTCCCGGTCTCCTCGGTGCGCACCCTGACACTCGGCTCGCACGGCGACACCATGGTCCCGGTGCCGTCTCGGTGCACGGTCGACGGCAAGCCGCTGGCCGACGTCATGGCGCCCGACCGCGTCGAGCACCTGGTCCAGCGCACCCGCAACGGTGGTGCGGAGGTGGTGGCCCTGCTCAAGACCGGGTCGGCCTACTACGCTCCCTCCGCTGCAGCCGCCCGCATGGCCCGCGCGGTCATGGAGGACTCCGGTGCCGTCATGCCCGTGTGCGCCTGGGTCGACGGCGAGTACGGCATCTCCGGGGTCTACCTCGGGGTGGAGGCCGAGATCGGCCGGGAAGGCGTCCGGCGGGTCGTCGAGAGCGACCTGGCGGACAGCGAGCTGACGGGCCTGCGCGAGGCCGCCGAGGCGGTGCGCGCGAAGCAGGCCGACGTGGCCGACCTCTGAAACGGACCCCGCTGCCACCCACCGCTCGCACGCGGCGGGACCCTGCAGCGGGGCCACGAGAGCACAAGGAGAACGCGTGAGCAAGATCAAGGTCGAGGGCACCGTCGTCGAGCTCGACGGCGACGAGATGACCCGGATCATCTGGCAGTTCATCAAGGACCAGCTGATCCTCCCGTACCTCGACGTCAACCTGGAGTACTACGACCTGGGCATCGAGTCGCGCGACGCGACCGACGACCAGATCACCGTCGACTCCGCCAACGCCATCAAGAAGCACGGCGTCGGGGTCAAGTGCGCGACGATCACGCCGGACGAGGCGCGCGTCGAGGAGTTCGGCCTCAAGCGCATGTACCGCTCGCCCAACGGCACGATCCGCAACATCCTCGGCGGCGTCATCTTCCGCGAGCCGATCATCATGGAGAACGTGCCGCGGCTGGTGCCGGGCTGGACCAAGCCGATCGTCGTCGGCCGTCACGCCTTCGGCGACCAGTACCGCGCGACCGACTTCCGGTTCCCCGGCGAGGGGACGCTGACCATCACCTTCCAGCCGAAGGACGGCGGCGAGCCGATCCAGCACGAGGTGTTCCAGTCGCCCGGCGGCGGTGTCGCGATGGCGATGTACAACCTCGACGAGTCGATCCGCGACTTCGCCCGGGCCTCGATGAACTACGGCCTGCAGCGGGGCTACCCGGTCTACCTGTCGACCAAGAACACGATCCTCAAGGCCTACGACGGCCGGTTCAAGGACCTCTTCCAGGAGGTCTTCGACGACGAGTTCAAGGCGAAGTTCGACGAGGCCGGCATCACCTACGAGCACCGGCTGATCGACGACATGGTCGCCGCCTCGCTCAAGTGGGAGGGCGGCTACGTCTGGGCCTGCAAGAACTACGACGGCGACGTGCAGTCCGACACCGTGGCGCAGGGCTTCGGCTCGCTCGGCCTGATGACCTCGGTGCTCATGAGCCCCGACGGCCGCACCGTCGAGGCCGAGGCGGCCCACGGCACGGTGACCCGGCACTTCCGCCAGCACCAGCAGGGCAAGGAGACGTCGACCAACCCGATCGCGTCGATCTTCGCCTGGACCCGGGGCCTGGCCCACCGCGGCAAGCTCGACGGCACCCCTGAGGTGACCCGCTTCGCCGAGACGCTGGAGAAGGTCTGCATCGACACCGTCGAGGGCGGTCAGATGACCAAGGACCTCGCGCTGCTGATCAGCAAGGACCAGCCGTGGCTGACCACCCAGGACTTCCTGGCGGCCATCGACAGCAACCTCAAGAAGGCCATGGCCTGAGGTAGGACCTGACGCGCGGCGGCCCCCGCACCCACTCCCGGGTGCGGGGGCCGCTCCGCGTCCCGGGCCGGATCCGCGCCATCGCCGGGCGCGAGATGCGCCGGATCGGGGTCGGCAGTGATCGGAATCGCCCGATCTGCCGCATCTCGGCCGCCTGTGGATGGAGCCGGTGGCCGGCGAGCGCGTCGGGGCAGGCTGCCGCCGTGCCGAGTGCCCGTCGTCCCGAGGTCCTGCGCGGTGCGGTCTTCCGCGGCCGTGACGTCGTCGCCGACGGCGTGCTGACCCGGGAGGAGCTGCGCAGCTCCGCGTGGCGGCGGCTCTTCCACGGGGTCTACGCCGACGCCCGGCTGCCCGTGTCGTTCGGGCTGCGGGTGCGTGGTGCACGGCTGCTCATGCCCGGGACGGCGGTCTTCTGCGGCCGCACGGCTGCCTACCTGCACGGCGTGACCGGCCTGGTCGATGCGGACAGCCCCGTGGAGCTGATCGTGCCGACGTCGTCGCGTGCCGGTGCTGCGGCCGGTCTGCACGTCCGGCGGACGGTGGTCGAGCGCCCCGACATCACGCAGCAGGGACCGTTCAGGTTCACGACCGGGGTGCGCACGGCCGTGGACATCGCACGGTTCGAACCCCTGCTCGACGCGGTTCCGGCGCTCGATGCGCTCGTCGCTGCCCGGGTGGTGGGACCGGCGCTGCTGGCGGAGGCGGCTGCTGCCGTGCGCGGCGTGCGAGGCGCGGACCACTGCCGCCGGGCGGTGCCGCTGGTCGACCCGCGAGCGGAGTCGCCGCAGGAGTCGCGGCTACGCGTGCTGCTCGCCCTCGCCGGGCTGCCGGCCGTCCCCCAGCACGTCGTCCGGGACGCCGACGGCTTCGTGGCGCGGGTGGACCTCGCCTACCCGGAGCTCCGGGTAGCGGTCGAGTACGACGGCGCCTGGCACGGCGCAGCGGACCAGCTGCGCCGCGACCGCCGGCGGCTCAACCGGCTGGTGGCCGCCGGGTGGACCGTCCTGCACGTCACCGCCGCGGACCTCCACCGCCCGGAAGCGCTGATCGCGCAGCTGCGACTGCTCCTGCGGACCGCCGAGATGCGCCGGATCGGGCGGTGACCGGTCCCCGGTAGCCCGGTGTGACGCATCTCGTCGCAGCCGGAGGGTGGGTCAGCCGAAGAGCTGGGTCCACCAGGGGCCGCCGGAGCCGGTCGCCACGCCGACGCCCAGCCGGGTCAGGCCGCAGTCCAGGATGTTGGCCCGGTGGCCCGGGCTCCCCATCCACGAGGTCATGACGGCGGCGGGATCGGCCTGCCCGCGGGCGATGTTCTCCGCCCGGGCCGTGACGCCCGCCCGGTCGGCACGGTCGAACGGGTCCAGCCCGTCGGGGTCCACGTGGTCGAAGAAGCCGCGGTCGCGCATGGCGGCGCTGTGCGCGCGGGCGACCGCGGCGAGCCCGTCGTCGGCCGCGACCGGGTCGCACCCGGAACGGGCGCGTTCGGCGTTCACCAGCGCCAGGACCTCGCCCTCGACCCCGGCGGCGGCCGGGGCCGTGGCCGTCGCCGGAGCCGGGGGAGGCGGTGCGGGCGTGGCGGCGGCCGTGGCCGGGGCGTGGCCGGTGGACGCGGGAGCGGGAGCGGGAGCGGGTGCAGGCGCCGGTTCCGGGCCCGGCCGCGAGGGGGCCGCGGGGTCAGGGGC
>NZ_SSXB01000057.1:0-31158 GCF_021698995.1 Blastococcus sp. KM273129
CAAAGGCACGAGGCCAGTCAGAGCAAGGGTCACGCCCGCTGCCGCCAGCAGTCAGCCCATCACCGACGAACCGACCCGGCCAGCCTCACAGTCAGCGCATCTCCCCCGCGCCCACGTAGGGGAAGGGGCTCGTGAGGAGCGCGTCCTCGGCGAACCGCGACAACCGGAAGTCGGACTCGGGGACGTCGACGTCCGAGCTCTTGCCGTCGACGACCAGGTCGGCGACGAGCCGCCCCACCGCCGGGGAGATCTTGAACCCGTGCCCGCTGAACCCGGCGGCGACGAGCAGGGACTCCACCGGCGTCTCGGAGATGACCGGGTTGAAGTCCGGCGTCACGTCGTAGCACCCGGCGTAGGAGCCGGCGACCGAGGCGTCCTCGAGCCCCGGGAAGCGGCGCGAGATCTTCTCCACCGCCATCTCGAGGAAGTCGTCGGTGGCTCGGTTGAGGTAGGCGTCGGGGTCGGCGGGCTCCGGGGTGGAGAGGTCGCTGTTCCCGAACAGCAGCCGCCCACCGCTCTCCGTGCGGATGTACTGCAGCGAGACCAGATCGGAGAACACCGGCACCCGACCGAGGTCGCCGCCGGGGTCGAGCACCACGATCGGCTCGCGGTGCACCCGTATCGGCAGGTCGATGCCGTGCCGCGCCAGCAGCGGCACCGACCAGGGGCCCGCTGCGACGACGACGGTGCCCGCGCTGATGACCGAACCGTCGGCGAGCCGCACGCCGGTCACCCGGCCGCTGCCGGTCAGCACCTCGGCGACGGCCGTGCCCTGGCGGACGCGGACGCCCAGGCGCCGCGCGGCCCCCGCGAAGGCCTGGGCGGTCTGGTAGGCGTCGCCGTAGCCGCCCCGCGACTCCCAGGCGAAGGCGGCGAAGTCGGACAGATCGGCCACCGGCCACAGGCGCGCGACCTCGGCCCGGTCGACCTCCTCGGTCTGCACGCCGACCGCCCGCTGGTTGGCCAGGCTGGCCCGGAGCGCGTCCACGTTGGACTCGCCGACGCCGACGACGTAGCCGGTCTGCCGGAAGCCGACGTCCTCGCCGAGCACCTCCGACGCGTTCTCGAACAGCTCGAGGCTGCGGGTGGCCATCGCCGCCAGCGAGGAGACCCCGTAGTGGCACCGCACGATGCCGCTGGACTTGCCGGTGCCCCCGGAACCGACGGTGTCCCGTTCGCAGACGACGACGTCGGTCACCCCTCGTCGAGCCAGCGACCAGGCGATGGACGTCCCCTCGAGCCCGCCGCCGACGACGACGACGTCGGCGGTCGCCGTCGCGGTCACAGCCCGTGCCCCGGGATCCAACTGGTGCCCGCCAACGGCACCCGGGCCATGGCGGCGGCCTCGATGGTCAGCGCGACCAGGTCCTCGGGTTCCAGGGAGTGCAGGTGCGCCTTGCCGCAGGCGCGGGCGATGATCTGCGCCTCCATGGTCATCACCCGGATGAAGTTCGCCAGCCGTCGCCCGCCCTGCACCGGGTCGAGGCGCTGCGCGAGCTCGTCGTCCTGGGTGGTGATCCCGGCCGGGTCCCGGCCGGCCTGCCAGTCGTCGTAGTAGCCCGCTGCCGATCCGAGCCGGCGGTACTCCGCGTCCAGGTGCGGCGCGTTGTCACCGAGTGCGATGAGCGCGGCGGTGCCGATCGCGACTGCATCGGCGCCCAGCGCCATGCACTTGGCCAGGTCCGCACCGTTCCGGATGCCCCCGGAGACGACGAGCTGGACCTTCCGGTGCAGCTCCTCCTCCTGGAGCGCCTGCACGGCCTGCGGCAGCGCTGCGAGCGTCGGGATGCCGACGTGCTCGATGAAGACGTCCTGCGTCGCGGCCGTGCCGCCCTGCATCCCGTCGAGGACGATGACGTCGGCGCCGGCCTTGGCGGCGAGCTTGACGTCGTAGTAGGTGCGGGTCGCGCCGATCTTGACGTAGATCGGCTTCTCCCAGTCGGTGATCTCCCGCAGCTCCCGGATCTTGATCTCCAGGTCGTCGGGGCCGGTCCAGTCGGGGTGCCGGCAGGCGCTGCGCTGGTCGACGCCCATCGGCAGGGTGCGCATGCCGGCCACCCGCTCGGTGATCTTCTGGCCGAGCAGCATCCCGCCGCCGCCGGGCTTCGCCCCCTGCCCCAGCACGACCTCGATGGCGTCGGCCATGCGCAGGTGGTCGGGGTTCATGCCGTAGCGGGACGGGAGGTACTGGTAGACGAGGTGCTTGGACTGGCCGCGCTCCTCCGGGGTCATCCCGCCGTCGCCGGTGGTCGTGGAGGTGCCGACCTCGCTGGCCCCGCGGCCCAGCGCCTCCTTGGCCCGGCCGGAGAGCGCACCGAAGCTCATGCCGGCGATGGTGACCGGCGTGGCCAGGTGCAGCGGGTACGTGGCGTTGCGGTTCCCGAGGACGACGTCGGTGTCGCAGCGCTCCCGGTAGCCCTCCAGCGGGTAGCGGGACATGCTGGCGCCCAGGAAGAGCAGGTCGTCGAAGTGCGGGACCTTGCGCTTGGCGCCGCCGCCGCGGATGTCGTAGATGCCGGTCTCGGCGGCGCGCTGGATGTCCGCGATGGTCGCGCGGTCGAAGGTGGCGGACTCCCGGAGAGCGGGGTCCGGGGCCGGTGCGGTGTTGTCGGTCACGGGGTGCCCCTCCTCAGTACGCCGAGGCGTTGTCGACGTGGAAGTTGTAGAGCCGGCGGGCGGAGCCGTAGCGGCGGAAGGACGACGGGTCGGCGTCGATCCCCGCGGCGGTGAGCAGCCCGGCGAGCTCGGCGAGGTGCTCGGCCCGCACCTCCTTCTCGACGCAGTCCGCACCGAGGGACTTCACCGAGCCGGCCACGTAGAGACGGGCCTCGTAGAGCGAGTCGCCGAGCGCGTCGCCGGCGTCGCCGCAGACGACCAGCCGGCCGGCCTGGCCCATGAACGCGCTCATGTGGCCGACGTCGCCGCCGACGACGATGTCCACGCCCTTCATCGAGATGCCGCAGCGGGCAGCCGCCGACCCCTCGACGACCAGCAGCCCGCCGTGCGCGGTGGCGCCGGCCGACTGCGAGGCGTTGCCGCGGATGCGCACGGTCCCGCTCATCATGTTCTCGGCGGCACCGACGCCCGCGTTGCCGTTGACGGTCACGGTCGCGGCCTTGTTCATGCCGGCGCAGTAGTAGCCGACGTGCCCGTCGACCACGACGTCGACGTCGGCGTCCAGGCCCACGGCGATGTTGTGCCGGCCGTCGGGGTTCACGACGCGCCAGGTGGGCGCCTTCTCGGCGACGTCGACGGCGTGCAGCGCGCTGTTGAGCGCGCGGACGTCGGACCCGGCCAGGTCCACCAGGGTGGGCTCGGCGAGCTCCACCCGCCCGTCGGCGAACTCCAGGGGCGTGCTCAGCGCTGCCATGCGTAGACCTCTTCCGGCTCGGGCTCGAAGATGCGGGCGTTCTCGATGCCGGGCAGCCCGGCGAGGGAGCGGTACTCCGACGCCATGGCCACCCACTGCGGCGTCTCGGCGACGACGGCCGGCTTGCAGGCGATGGCATCGCGGACGACCGCGAAGCTGTCCCGGGTGGCGACCAGCAGGGTGTAGAAGCCGTCGAACCGCTCGCACAGCAGCTTCAGCGACTTCTCCAGGTCGTAGCCGGCGGCCAGTTGGGCGGCGACGAACCGGGCGCCGACCTCCGAGTCGTTCTCGCTGTCGAACGTCATGCCGGCGGCCCGGAGCTCGCGGCGGATCGTCGCGTGGTTGGCGAAGGAGCCGTTGTGCACCAGGCACTGGTCCGGGCCGACGGAGAACGGGTGCGAGCCCTGCGGCGTCACCGCCGACTCGGTGGCCATCCGGGTGTGCGCCACCCCCTGCCAGCCCTGCGCCGACTCGAGGCGGAACTCCGCGGCGAGGGCCTGCGGGTGCCCGACCCCTTTCAGGACGGCCAGATCCTCACCCTGGCCGATGACGATCCCACCGCCTGCCACTGCGCGGACGGCGGCGACGAGCGCGCCGGGGTCGGTCGCCGCGTGCACGACCAGCGTCTGCCCGGCGTCGACCACCACCGCCTCGGGCAGCCGCTCGCGCAGCGCCGTCCCGATCTCCTGGGCGCCCGCGTCGCCGGGCAGCAGCGACACCGTCGACTGCCCCGGCGGCGACCAGCGCGGATCGCCGTAGACGGCGATCCCGGCGGAGTCGGGTCCCCGCTCGGTGATCTGGCAGAGCATCCCGGTCAGCAGCTCACCGAGCCGGGGGTACAGGGAGGGCTCCCGCAGGTGGAGCCCGGCGATCCCGCACATGGGTGCTCGTTCCTCTCGACGATCAGGCTGGTCAGAAGGCGGTCACGTACCGGTCGACCTCCCAGGAGGTCACCTGCCCGTGCCACTCGAAGAACTCCTCGCGCTTGAGGCCGGCGAAGTAGGCCGCGACTCCCGGGCCGGCGACGTCGAGGGCGCCCGCGACCACCGGGTCGGCCTCCAGGGCCTCGATCGCGTGCAGCAGCGTCGGAGGCAGCGGGCTGCTGGTGGTGGCTCCCGGATCGCCCGGGTCCAGCCCCCGGCGCACCCCGTCCAGCCCGGCGGCCAGCGCCGCCGCCGCGGCGAGGTAGGGGTTGGCCGAGCCGTCACCGCCGCGCAGCTCCACCCTGTTGCCGTCCGGCACGCGGAGCAGGTGGGTGCGGTCGTTGCCGCCGTAGGAGGCCGCGCGCGGGGACCAGGTGGCGCCGGACCTCGTGCCGGTGGCGCCGGTGCGCTTGTAGGCGTTGACGGTCGGGGCGAGCACCGCCTGCAGGCCGCAGGCGTGCTCGATCAGCCCGGCGAGGAAGGAGTAGGCCAGCGACGAGAGCCCGAGGCCGCGGGGGTCCCCGGCGTCCGGGAACACCGGGGAGCCGTCGCGCCACAGCGAGAGGTGCATGTGCAGGCCGCTGCCGGTGCGGTCGGTGAACGGCTTGCCCATGAAGGTGGCCGTCATGCCCCGCTGCTCGGCGAGGACCGAGAGCAGGTAGCGGAGGGTGACCACCCGGTCGGCAGTGGTGAGCGCGTCGGCGTAGCCGAAGTTCTGCTCGAACTGCCCGTTGCCGTCCTCGTGGTCGTTGGCGTAGTTGCCCCAGCCGAGCGAGTTGATGGCCCGGGAGACCTCGGTCAGGTGCTCGTACATGCGGGTGAGCCCACGGGCGTCGTAGCAGGGGCGCTCGGCGGTGTCCTTCGGGTCGGCCGGGCGCAGGGTTCCGTCCGGGCCGCGCTCGACGAGGAAGTACTCGACCTCGGCGCCGACCTTGAGGTCCAGGTTGAGCTCCGCGGCGCGGGCCAGCTGCTCCTTGAGGATCACCCGTGGCGCGTACGGCCAGGGCCGGCCCTCGACGTGCGGGTCGCAGTGCACGATCGCCAGCCCCGGCCGGATGAACGGCACCGCCATGTACGAGGCCGGGTCGGGGATCGCGATGAGGTCCGGGTCCTTCGGCTCCTGGCCCATGGCGCCGACGGCGTACCCGGCGAAGCCGACGCCCTCGGTCTGCAGCTCCTCGACCGCCTCGACCGGCACCAGCTTGGCGCACGGCTTGCCGGTGAGGTCGACGAAGAGCGCCAGGATGAACTGCGTGCCGTCGGCGCGGGCCCGCGTGGCGAGGTCGAGCACCTCGGGTGCGGCCGCGACGGCCGCCGGCGGGGCATCGGGGCGGGTGGCGGTGAGCGACACGGGATCCTCCTGCGACTGTCCACTGACATGAACCTCTGTCACTTGCGAGTGAACACTCCGCGGATTACCGCGGGGTTACGGTCGCGCCAGGTTCGTGTTGCGCCGGACCCCGCGACGCACCGGAGGCCGGCCCCCGGCGGGGACCGGCCTCCGTGTGTCTCGCGACTGCCGCCGGGAGGCGGCGGTGTGTCAGACGGGCGACTTCGGGGCGGCGGCGACCGGCGCCGGGGGCACCTGGTCGGGGCCGTAGACGGTCGCGCCGACCCGGGTCGGGCTGACCCCCCGGTCGAAGTCGTACGCCGACTCGGCGTGGACGGCGACGTCCAGCCCGGCGTCCTCCGTCGCCTCGTCGACCCGCAGCCCGATCGTGCGCTGCAGCACCCAGGCGACGGCGTACGTCATCACGAAGGAGAACGTGCAGGTGACGACGATCGCGACCAGCTCGCGCCAGACGATGTCGAAGCTCCCACCGAGCAGGATGCCCTGCACGCCACCCGGCGAGTTCGACGCGCCGATGAGCATGACGCAGAGGGTCCCGGCGATGCCGCCGACGCCGTGCACGGCGAACGCGTCGAGGCTCTCGTCGATGCCCAGCCTGGTCTTCCAGGTCACCGCCCAGGCGACGGCCGCGCCCGCGACGAAGCCGACCACGAGCGCGCCGACGGCGTTCACCGTGTCCGCCGAGGGGGTGATGCCGACCAGCCCGGCGATGGCGCCGGAGGCCATGCCGAGCGTCGTCGCGTGGCCGTCGCGCAGCCTCTCGACCAGGAGGAAGCCGAGGATGCCGGTGGACCCGGCGAGGAGCGTGGTCAGCACGACGTACTGCGCGAGGAAGTTCGCCCCGGCCGCCGAGCCCCCGTTGAACCCGATCCAGCCGAACCACAGGATGCCGGCGCCCAGGACGACCAGCGGGAGGCTGTGCGGCCGGTGCGTCGGGGAACGCCGCTTGCCCAGGACCATCGCCAGCGCCAGGGCGGCGACTCCGGCGTTCATGTGCACGGCGGTGCCACCGGCGAAGTCGTGCAGCTGCAGCTCGTTGCGCATCCAGCCGCCGACGACGCCGCTCTCCTCGTCGCTGAAGGCGAACACCCAGTGCGCGAGCGGGAAGTAGACGAGGGTCAGCCAGACGGCGGAGAAGACCAGCCACGAGCCGAACTTCATCCGGCCGGCCGCGCCGCTGGCCACGATCGCGATCGTGATCGCGGCGAACAGGATGAAGAAGGCGGTCCAGTAGACACCCTCCGCGCCACCGGTGCCGCCGTCGTCGTGGAAGCCGGCCAGACCGAGGTGGTCGACCGGGTTGCCGATGAGTCCCCAGCCGCCGAGCGAGTCACCCGACACCAACCCGTAGCCGAAGAGGACGTAGAGGACGCTCGTGACGGCCAGCGTGCTCATGACCATCATCACCATGTTGAGCATGTTCTTGCTGCCGAGCATGCCCCCGTAGAACAGGGCGAGGCCCGGGAACATCAGCAGGACGAGCGCGAACGCCGCCAGGAGCCAGGCGAGGTCGGCTGCGGGCATGAGCCACTCTCCTCAGGTCAGTCGGGCGGGGCCGGCCACGCCACGAGATCGGTGGGTCGCACCGGGGGCCGGTGCGCGACGCCACGGAGGACGTCCGCTCGGAGCCGGTGCCGGGGCACCGGCCGCGGCCGCCGGGTGTAACGTCGTGAAACGGAGTCTCATGGCGCTGGACGCGCTCGTGGTTACGCCGACGTGAATCTGCGTTACGAAACGGCCGCGTCAGCCGCGCGGGCCGGCGGCGGCGGTCCGCCGCCCGGCGGGAAGCGACCTAGACGACGTGCCCGTAACCGGTGACGGTCAGGAAACGGATGGGCAGCTCGGTGAGCTCGACCGGTCCGTGCGGCCCCTCGCCGTCGAAGACCAGCGAGTCGCCGGGGCGCATCTCGTAGCGGGCCTCGCCGTGGCCGTACGTCAGCGCACCCTCGAGCACGTAGATGAACTCGGTGCCGGGGTGCTGGAAGAGCGGGAAGACCTCGCTCGCCTCGGTGAGGGTGACCAGCAACGGCTCCAACCGCTTGTGCTCTCCGCGCAGCGCCCCCAGGAGCTGGTAGAGGTGCCCGACGTTGCTGCCCCTCCGGATGATCTGCGCACCGTGGCCGGCCGGGGTGAAGACCGCCTCGCGCTCGGCGTCCACGCCCCGGAACAGCGCGGTGACCGGCACCGCCAGCGCATCGGCCAGGCGCGCCAGGCTGGAGAGGCTGCACGAGGTCTGGGCGTGCTCGATCTTCGACAGCATCGCCTTGCTGAGGCCGGTCGTCCGCGCGAGCTCGGCCAGCGAGACACCCTTGGCCAGCCGGAACTCGCGGACGCGCAGCGCGATGACGTCCTCCAGCTGCCCGCCGGGTGCCTCGTCGTGCCCGCCGGGCTCGGGGATGGCCTCCACGGCGCGAGCATAGGACCGGTCCGGGAGGGGGACGGGTCCCGCCACGGTCGCATGACCCGGACGGGAGAGGCGCGTCACTGCGTCCGACGACCTCCGTCACCTACTCGTTACAGGGCCGACACCCACGTCAGCGTCCACTGCCGTTACATGTCGTCCACCCACAGGGATCAGTCGCCCGACGATCCCGTTGAGGAGGCGGACATGACCACCACCGGCACCATGGTCTTCGGACACGCGAGCGGCACCTACGAGGGGCTCCCGAGCATGGAGGTCCCCGGCGTCAACGCCGCCATCGGCGACACGTTCGCCAATCCCGGGGGCTCGGAGCTGTGCTCGGGCTTCTTCGAGCTGCTCGCCGGCGAGCCGCTGGACTACACCTACACCTACGACGAGATGAAGGTCGTGGTGGAGGGCGAGTTCCACCTCACCGACCTGGACAGCGGCGTGCAGGTGATCGCCCGCCCCAAGGACGTGCTGTTCTTCCCGAAGGGCTCGCGGATCCGGTTCGAGACCCCCGACCGGGCGCTCGGTTTCTACACCGGCCAGCGGTCCTTCGCTCCCTGACCGGCATGGGGATCGAGCACACCAGCGTGCCGCGGTGGGGGGCCGCTCCACCGCCCCTCCCCCAGGGCGTGCGCAGCGCCGCGCTCCTGGGCCTGGACGAGGCGGCCGACCCGGTCGTCTCGGCCTGGGCGGCCGAGGCCGCGCGCGCCGGCGCGGCGGTGAGCGTGCTGCGGGCACGCACCACCGCCGAGGCGCTGGCCTGGGTGGACGCCCGCGCGAGCGAGGCCCTGGTCGGCTGGCGGCTGTTCGTGGCGGGCCCGGAGGACGGCGTCCTCCGGGCCCGCGCCCGGGCGCTCCGGCTGGGCGCCGTCCCGGCCGAGGTGCTGACCCACGTGACAGGGGTCCCCACCCGCCGGGTGCACTGCGCCCACTGCGCGCACGAGACGGAGACCTCCGCCGCGATCGGCGCGACCTGCACCTGCCGGGGCTGCGGGCGGACGCTGCACGTCTACCACCACGTCTCCCGGCGGTTGGGCGCCTACCTCGGCTTCATGGTGGACGCCGAGGACGCCGCGCCGACGGGGGTGCCGGCATGACCGCGCTGTCCCCGCCCGCGCCCGTGGAGGCCCCGGGGCGCACCGGCCCGGGCACCCTCCTGCTCCGGGTGACCGACGTGCGGGAGGCGGCGGCCGGCATCCGGACGGTCGAGTTCGTCCCCGCCGACGGGGGATCGCTGCCCGCCCACCCGCCGGGCAGCCACCTCGTGCTGCACTGCGGCGACCGGCGCAACGCCTACTCGCTGACCGGCTCCGGCATCGCGCCGGAGAGCTACACGATCTCGGTGCTGCTCTGCCCCGACGGGTCGGGCGGCTCCCGGTGGGTGCACGACCTGGTGGTCGGCGACGTCGTGGCGGCCGACGGGCCGCGCAGCGCGTTCGCCCCGGTCGCCACCGCACGGCACCACCTGCTCGTCGCCGGCGGCATCGGCATCACCCCGCTGCTCTCCCACGCCCGCGCCGCGGCCCGCTGGAACCGGGACTTCACGCTCCTCTACGGCTACCGCCCCGGCGCCGGGGCGCACCTGGAGGAGCTGCGCCGGCTCTGCGGCCGGCGCCTGGAGGAGCACCCGGACCTGGCCGTCTTCCTGGCCTGCATCGAGACCGCCCTCGCCGGCGCCCCGCTGGGCACGCACCTCTACGCCTGCGGGCCGGCCGCCCTTCTCGACGTCGTGCTCGGGACCGCCGAGCGACTGGGCTGGCCGGAGGCGCGGGTGCACACCGAGCGCTTCTCCGCCGCGGCGCTCGACCCGGGCGCCCCCTTCGAGGTGACGCTGGCCCGGTCGGGACGGCGCCTGACGGTCCCCTCCGGCGTGAGCCTGCTGGAGGCCCTCGAGGACTCCGGCGTCCCGGTGCCCAGCATGTGCCGGCAGGGGGTGTGCGGCGAGTGCCGCGTCCCCGTGGTCGCCGGCTCCCCCCTCCACCGCGACCTCTTCCTCGGCGAGGCGGAGAAGGCCGCCGCCGACAGCCTCATGTGCTGCGTCTCGCGCAGCACCGGCCCCACCCTGGAGCTCGACCTGTGACAGCCACCGATGTCCGCGACCGGGCCCTGCCCGCCCGCATCGCCTCGTTCCCCTTCCCCTTCCCCACCGACACCTACCGGTACAGCACGAACGTGGAGCCGGCGCTCGCGCCGCGGTCGACCGCCGCCGGCAGCTGGGGCGAGCACGTGCTGCACGTCGACGAGCACTACGCCTCGGACAGCGCCGAGTGCGCCGCCCTGCTGGCCGCGGACCCGACCCGCCTGCAGGAGCTGCCGCACATGAGGCCGGCCGCCTGGGACGCGATGCTCTACGTCATGGGGGAGCTGCGGCGCGCCCGCCCGGACGCCTTCGGGCTGGACCGCCTCGGTGGAGACCGCTGGCGCTGGCGCAATGCGCTGCTGCGCATCGAGCAGGAGTTCACCTTCGGCGACGACGCGACGCTGCCGTCGGGACCGCTGGAGTTCGTCGCGCCGCAGGTCCAGGACGACCTCGTGCTGCTGGACCAGCGCGAGGGCGCGCTCTGGGCCGACGCCGGCGTCGTCACCGCGGCCGCGGACTGGTCGATGCGCTTCGACGTCGGCATGAGCTTCCCCGAGATCCACGGCCCGGTCCCGCGCGTGCACCCGGAGGGAGTCATCGACCGCGCCCACCAGTTCCTCATGCGGCTCCAGCCCGGCGAGGCCTACCGCCGCACGAACTGGACGATGACGGTCGGCCGGCGGCTGGACACGGCCACCGAGACCTACCCCGAGTGGGGCCCCGACCGCCGGCTGGTGCTGGAGCAGGACCTCGGCGCCCGGCTGCACCTGCGCGTGGAAGTGCAGCACCTGGTCCGCCTGCCGAGCTCCGGGGCTGTGCTCTTCCTCATCCGCACCCACCTGCTGCCCCTGGAGGACCTGGCGCGGGTGCCCGCGTGGCGGGACCGGTTCGCCGCCGTCCTCGAGGAGCTGCCGGAGGACATGGCCGACTACAAGGGCCTCACCCGCTTCCGCTCGGCCGCCGTCGCCTGGCTGCGCGGTGCGGCGTGACCGCCGTCCTGACCGGTGAGCAGCTCCGGCCGCGCCGCACCAGCGTGCCGTCGTGGTCGGCGCAGCCTCCGGCGCTGGACCCCGCGGGCCGCACGTTCCTCCTCGTGCAGGTCGGCGGCCGCGCCGCGGAGGTCGTCGACCGGTGGGCGGCCGAGGCGTGGGAGCACGGCCGGCCGGTGCGGCGCTGGGGGCTCCCGGGCGTGGACGGCACATCGGCCGCCGCGCTCGCCCGCCGCCTCGACGGGATGCACGTCGGCGACCGGGTGCTGGTGGCCGGTCCCGAGGCCGACGTGCTCGCCCTGGTCGCCCTGGCCCGCGGGATGGGGCTGCTGCCCGAGGAGCTCACCGCCTTCGCCGTCGACCGGGGGCCGATCCCGGTCTTCTGCGCCCACTGCGAGACCACCGCGCGGCTGGCGGTGGCGCCGGGCGCCGAGGTCGACTGCCCCGGGTGCGACCTGCGGCTGGAGGTGCACGAGCACGCATCGGGGCACCGGGGCAGCTACCTGGCCTCCGCGGTGACGGCGGCCGGGGAGCACGGATGAGCGTCCCGGCGACGCAGCTGCTGCGGGTCACGCGGATCCGCGCGGTGACCGACCGGGTCCGGGAGATCAGGCTGGCGGACCCGGACGGCCGCCCGCTGGCCGGGTACGCGCCCGGCAGCCACCTCGTCGTGACGGCGGGCGGCACCCGCAACGCGTACTCGCTCACCGGCTCCGGGATCGCGCCGGGCGACTACCGGATCTCGGTCCTGCGCACCGGGGACGACGGGGGCTCGGCCTGGCTGCACGACGTCCTGCGGGCAGGTGACCTGCTTGCGGTGGAGCCGCCCCGCTCGGCGTTCCGGCCGGAGCTGGCCGCGCGGAAGTCGTTCCTCGTCGCGGCGGGCATCGGGGTCACGCCGATCCTGTCGCACCTGGCCGCCGCCCGGGCGTGGGGCCGCCCCGTGGAGGTGGTCTACGGGTACCGCCCGGGCGAGGCCGCCCACCTGGAGGAGGTGCGCCAGCTCGCCGGACCGGACCTGGTGGAGGCGCAGGGGCGGGTGGCCCTGGCCGACGCGCTGCGCGAGCGGATGGCCGTCCAGCCCTGGGGCACGCACGCCTACGCCTGCGGCCCGGCCGCCGTCCTCGACCTGTTCACCGCGACGGCACGGGCGGCGGGCTGGCCGCCCGCCCGGGTGCACCTGGAGCACTTCCGCGCCCCCGAGCTCTCCCCCGGCCGGCCGTTCACCGCGCGGCTGCGGCGCAGCGGCCGGGAGTTCCCGGTCCCCAGCGGCACCAGCCTGCTCGACGCGGTGCTCGCCGCCGGCGTCGAGGTCCCGAGCATGTGCCGGCAGGGCGTCTGCGGCCAGTGCCTGGTGCCCGTGGCGGCCGGTCGCGTGGAGCACCGGGACCTGGTTCTCGACGAGGCCGACCGGCTCGCCTCGACCCACCTGCTCGCCTGCGTGTCGCGGGCGGCCGACACCCACCTGGAGCTGGACCTGTGAGCGATCTGACCCGGCTGCCCTGGCCCTTCGCCCCCGCCGACCGGACCTTCCGGTACACGGTCAACGTCGAGCCCGCCCGCCGGCGCGTGGAGACGCCCGCCGGGTCCTGGGGCGAGCACGTCGTCGACCTGGGCGACGACTACGCCGAGCAGATGGCGCTCCGCCGCGACGTGCTGGCCCGCGACCCGGGGCGGCGGCAGGTGCTCCCGCACATGGAGCCGGCCTGCTGGGACATGCTCCTGTACCTGCTCCGGGAGCTCGTCTCCGCCCGCCCGGACGCCATGCACCTGGCCGACCTCGGGTCCGGGGCCTTCGCCTGGCGCAACGACCTCCTCGGCATCGAGCAGTCGTTCGTGCTGGGTGATGCGGCCACGCTGCCGACCGATCCGCTGACCTGGATCGGTTGCCAGGTGCCCGACGACATCCTCATGGTCAGCGACCGCGGCGGCCGGCTCTGGTTCGACGCCGCGCTGGTCACCTGGGCGGCCGCGTGGTCGGTGAAGTTCGACATCGGCATGCACCTCGACGAGATCCACGGCCCGGTGCCCCGGCTCAACGAGGACGGCGTGACCAGCCGGGCGACCCGGTTCATGCGCAGCATCACGACCGACCAGACCTACCGCCGGGCCAACTGGACCTTCTCCGCGCACGGGTCCCCGCGCCGGGACATCAGCCTGGAGGTCAAGCCCGAGTGGGACGCCGACGTCCCGCAGCTGGTGCGGGACGGCGACTTCGGGCGGCTGCAGCTGCGCATCGAGCTGGAGCACCTCACCCGGTTGCCGCTGACCGGCACGCTCACCTTCAACATCCGCACCTACATGGCGCCGCTGGCCGAGGTCGTCGAGGTCCCCGGCTGGGGTGAGCAGCTCGCGGCGATCGTCTCCGAGCTCCCCCCGGACATCGCGGGGTACAAGGGCATCGCGCCCTACCGCGACGACGTCGTGGCCTGGCTGGGCGACGCCACGCGCACGGCCGCCGCCGCCTGACCTCCCGGCGCGCGTCGGCCTGGCCCCGCGCCCGCCCCGACGAGGCAGGAGCCGCGCGCCTCTCAGGGGAGCTCCGCCCCTCCGAGCCCCGCGTCGCGGGCCATCGCGATCGCCTGGGGGCGGGACTCCACCGGCAGCTTCGTGAACACCGTGGACACGACGTTGCGCACCGTCTTCTCCGACAGGTAGAGGCGGCGGGCGATCTCGCCGTTGCTCAGCCCGCGGGCGACGAGGTCGAGCACCTCGTGCTCACGCTCGGTCAGCTGCGGGAACGGCGTCAACCGCTCGTTCCGGGTGATGAGCCGGGTGAGCACCGCCGGACCGACCGCCGCGCCGAGGATGACCTCTCCGTGCCCCACCGCCTCGAGCGCCCGGGTGATCTCCTGCCGGCTGGCCCCCTTCAGCAGGTAGCCGCGCGCGCCGGCACGGAGCGCGGCCGCCACGGTGTCGTCGTTCTCGACCATGGTCAGCACCAGGCAGGCCGCCGTGGGCAGCTCGGCGGCGAGCTTCCGGATCGCCTCCAGCCCGTTGGTGCCCGGCATGTGCAGGTCCATCAGGACGACGTCGGGCCGCTCGGCCAGCGCGAGCGCGACCGCCTCGTCGCCGTCGGCTGCCTGCCCGACGACGTGGGCCCAGGGCAGCGCGTCCACCAGCGCGGCGATGCCGGCCCGGAACATCGGGTGGTCGTCGGCGACCAGGACGGACAACCGATCGGTCATGCCGTGACCTCCACGAGGCGTTCCTGGGCCGGACCGGCTGGGCGGTCCGCCGGCAGCGTCGCGACGACGGTCGTCCCACCGCGGCCGCCGGTGACGGTGCACGAACCGCCCAGCTCGGTGGCCCGCTGGTGCATCGAGGTGAGCCCCACCCCGGCCGTCGCCTGCCGGGCGAGCCCGACGCCGTCGTCGGCCACCCGCACCGTGAGGACGCCGTCCACCTGCTCGAGGCGGACGTCGACGTGCCGCGCCCCGGAGTGCTTGGCCACGTTGGCCAGCGCCTCCGCGGTGATCCGGTAGGCCGCGACCTCGGCCGCCGCCGAGAGGCCGGTGAGCGGACCCTCTCCGGTCACCGCGACCTCCACCCCGGCGGTGCGCAGGCGCTCCGCCGCCTCCTGCACCGCCGGCACCAGCCCCAGGTCGTCCAGCGCGGCCGGCCGCAGGTCGTCGACGATGCGCCGGACGTCGGAGACGCTGCCCCGGAGGTAGCCGGCCGCGGCCTCGAGGACGGCGGCGGCCCGGTCGGGGTCGGTGTGCACGAGGTCGGCGGCGACGTCGAGCTGCATGGCGGTGGCGGCCAGTCCGGGGCCGAGGTCGTCGTGCAGGTCGTGGCGCAGCCGCCGGCGCTCCTCCTCCCGCGAGGTCACGATGTGCTCGCGCGAGCGGTGCAGCTCCACCTGGAGGGCCGCGGCGTGCGCTGCCACGGCGGCGTGGCGGGCCAGCTCCTCGAGCAGCCTGCGGCCGCGCTCACCGACACCTCCCGGTGGCACGGCGACGACGAGCTCCCCCACCGAACGGCCGGAGTAGACCAGCGGGACCGTCAGCGTCTCCGCTCCCGGGTCACGCCGGCCGTGCACCACCGCCCCGTGGTGGGCCACGCGCAGCTCGGCGTACGGGAGGAGCAGGGTGCGGGCCACCACGTCCACCACCGCCGGCAGCACCGCGCCCGGCGAGCTCGCGGAGGTGAGCCGTTCGGCCAGGCGCGAGACGCCGGCGTACGGCTCGTCGGCCTGGCCGTACAGCAGCCGGTTGACGGCACGCTGCACGCGGTCCTTGAGCGGCTGCACCGCCATCGCGGCCAGGACGAACAGGAGGAGCTCCCAGTCCTCCGTCACCCGCTGGGCCAGCCCGGTGAGCACCGCGAGGAGGGCACCGTAGGCGGCCAGGGTCAGCACGGTGAGCGCGCCGTAGACCAGCGCCCGGTTCACCACGACGTCGAGGTCCCACAACCGGCGACGGACCATGGCGTAGGTGATGGCGGCCGGGAGCGGCACCATCGCCGCCGCGACGAACGCCGCCGAGGCGACCGGCAGCAGCCACCCCGCGACCAGCAGGGCCAGCGTCGCGGCGGCGCCGGCGGCCACCAGGACGACGTGGTCGCGCTCCTGCCCCGATGTCCGCCGCAGGCGGAGCACGAGCGATGCCACGCCGAGCAGCGCGCCGAGCACCACCACAGGCAGGATCGCGCTCACGGCGGTCCAGGCGCCGTCGAGGGGCACCGGGTGGTCCAGCTCGCCGTAGTACGCGGGCGGGGCGATGTCGCGCTGGTCGTACGGCGTCACCGCCCACGCCACGGTGGCTGCGACCGTCGCGCCGCCCGACACCGCGACCACCCAGCGCCACCGCGGCGACGGCAGGGAGCCGGTGGGCAGGAACAGCAGGAGCACCGAGGGCACCAGCGTGTAGCCCGGTACCCAGGTGAACCCGGCGACCCAGTGCAGCAGGGCGCCGGCGGTGTGGCCGGGGGTCTCCGTCAGCAGCAGGTGCGCCAGCGACCCGGTGAACGACGACACGGCGTTGCTCAGGCCCACCACGACCATCAGCCAGCCGACCGGCGTGCGCGGGAGCCGGGTCGCGACGACGGCGCCGAGCACCCCGTACGCGATCCCGGCCAGCACCCCGCGCAGCGCACTCCCCGCCGGGTAGTCCGGACCGTCGGCCGGCAGCACCTGCAGCACCAGGGTGGCCGCGGCCAGCGCCACGCACGCCGCGCCGCCGCCCGCCGCCGGCCCGCGCCACGGGCGCCGGCGCGGGTCCCTGGTCGCGGAACGCGGCTGCATGGACGGATGTTCTCAGCAGATGGTGTCCCGGGTGGGAGGGACAGCGGTCCTGCACCCGATCGGGACCGGCGTCCGATGACGGCAGGACGTGGCCGGCCGGAGCCTTCCGGCAGCTCGCACGGCACCCCGCCGCCGAGACGACCTGGAGATCCCGCCATGACGCAGCACGTCAGCACCCCCGCCCCGACGACCGAGATCAGGATGGGCGCGACCCTCAGCGCGCCGGACCACGCCGTGGTCACCGGCGCCGGCGCCCCCGATGCCGCGCCGGCCGCACGCGGCGACCGGCCACGGGCGTGGCGGCTCCCGGCCCTGGCCGGCGCCGCGCTCGTGTCACCTGCCGCGATGGCCGCGCAGTACGCGCTCAACAGCGCAGGGCTCCCGCGCCAGGATGCCGAGGTCTACCTGACCGGGGTCGCCGCCGACAGCGGCGCGATGGTCGCCTCGACGCTCGCCTACGGGCTCGCGATGACCACGATGGTCGCCGTCGGCGCGCTCGCGGCGGTGGTGCTCCGGCGGACCGCGCCGATCGCGTCCGCGCTGTCCGCGGCGCTGCTGACCCTGGGGGCGGTCGGTGGCGGTGCGTTCGTCGGGCTCCGGCTCGCCGCGCTCGCGATGGTCGAGGACGGCGCGGTCCTGCCCGGCGGGACCGAGGCCTTCGTCCGGCTGCAGGGCGCGATCATCGACCCGGTCGGCTGGCTGCTGATCTGCGCCATCCTGGGCACCGTCGCGCTGGCCGTCGCCCTGCACCGCTCCCGTCGCGCGGTGGGCTGGTGGCCGGCGGTGGTGACCGTCGTCGGGTTCGTGCTCGCCAGCGGGGAGTTCCCGAACGCCGTCAGCGTCGCCGGGGCCGTCGTGCAGGGGGCCGCGCTCGTCCCGCTCGCCCGGCTGGCGCTCGGCTCCCGGGACTGACGGGCGAGGCGGCGCGCTCGGGGCACGCGCAGGCGGCGTCCCCACGGTCACGGGCCGTGGGGACGCCGGCCGCGGGTGACGGCGGGCGGGCCGGCGGCGGGGAGACCGGCGGCGCGAGCCGAGCCCCACCGGGCGCACCGGACACCGAGGTCGGGGCACCGGGCGAAACAGCGGGGCCGGTCGCGGTGTTCTCTAGTCGTCACCACGACAGAGGGAGGCACATTGACCACCGAGACCGCGATCCTCGCCGGCGGTTGCTTCTGGGGCGCGCAGGAGCTGCTGCGCAAGCGCCCCGGGGTGATCTCGACCCGGGTCGGCTACTCCGGGGGAGACACCCCGAACGCCACCTACCGGAACCACGGTGACCACGCGGAGGCGGTCGAGATCGTCTTCGACCCCGACGTGATCTCGTTCCGCGAGCTGCTGGAGTTCTTCTTCCAGATCCACGACCCGTCGACCAAGGACCGCCAGGGCAACGACATCGGTCGCAGCTACCGCTCGGCGATCTTCTACACCAGCGACGAGCAGCAGCGCGTCGCGCTCGACACCACCGCCGACGTCGACGCCTCGGGCATCTGGCCGGGGAAGGTCGTCACCGAGGTCGAGCCGGCCGGCGACTTCTGGGAGGCCGAGGAGGAGCACCAGGACTACCTGCAGAAGATCCCGTTCGGCTACACCTGCCACTACGTGCGGCCCGACTGGGTGCTCCCCCGCCGCCAGGAGCAGACCGCCTGAGCACCTGAGGCCGGCGCCCGGGCGGCGCGGCTGCGAGGGGCGGGTGGCACCGACGGCGCCACCCGCCCCTCGGTCGACGGCCCGGGTCAGTCCTGCAGGAAGGCCAGCAGATCGGCGTTGATCGTCCCGGCCTGCGTGGTCGGCATGCCGTGGGGGAAGCCGGAGTACGTCCTGAGCGTCCCGTTCGGCAGCAGCTCGGCCGAGCGCGGGGCGGAGTCGGCGTAGGGCACGACCTGGTCGTCGTCGCCGTGCATGACCAGCACGGGCACGGTGATCTTCTTCAGGTCGTCGGTGAAGTCCGTCTGGGAGAACGCGACGACGCCGTCGTGGTGCGCCTTCGCCCCGCCCATCATCCCCTGGCGCCACCAGTTCTGGATGATCGCCTCGACCGCCACCTCGAAGTCGAGCCGACCGTCCCCGACCACGGCGTGCACCCGCTGACCGCTGCGCACCCGACCGTCGAGCAACAAGCGGGAGAGCCGGTTGTCGACCTCGCGCTGGATGGCCCGGCGCAACGGGCGCGCGCCGAACTGCGGCTCGAAGCCGCGCTCGGCGAGCCAGCCGACCGCCTCCGGGCTGACGTCGAGCTCGATGCCCTGGGCCCGGAGCCGCCGGCGGGTCTCCTCGAGCAGCAGGTCGGTGATCCGCTCCAGCTGGGTGCGTTCCAGCTGACGGAACACAACGATCTCGTCGATCCGGTTGAGGAACTCCGGGCGGAACGATTCGCGCAGCCGCCGCATCAGCCGGTCGCGCAGCGACTCGTCCGCCACGCCCTCGCCCCCGTTGCCGAAGCCGAGCGGGGTGTGCCGGCCGACGATCAGCTCCGACCCGAGGTTGCTGGTCATGATGCTCACGGTGCTGCGGAAGTCGACGGTCCGGCCCTGGGAGTCGGTGAGCCGGCCGTCGTCGAGCACCTGCAGCAGGGTGTTGAAGACGTCGGGGTGGGCCTTCTCCACCTCGTCGAAGAGCACCACCGAGTACGGCCGGCGGCGCACCGCCTCGGTGAGCTGCCCGGCGTCCTCGTACCCGACGTAGCCGGGCGGGGACCCGCGCCAGCTCGGTCTTGCCCACGCCGGTCGGCCCCAGGAAGAGGAAGCTGCCGATCGGTCGATCCGGGTCGCCCAGGCCGACCCGGGAGCGGCGCACCGCCTCGGCGACGACGTCGACCGCCTCGTCCTGGCCGACCACCCGCTCGTGCAGGCGCTGCTCGAGTCCGAGCAGCCGCGACATCTCCTCCTGGGTGAGCTGGCTGACCGGGCTGCCGGTGGCCCGGGACACCACCTCGGCGATGTCCTCGACGCCCACCCCGGGGACGGCCGGCCCTTCCCCGCCACCGTCCTGGGCCTCCGCTGCGCTTCGGCGACCTGGTCGCGCAACGCGGAGGCCCGCTCGTACTGCTCGGCCGCGACGGCCTGGGCCGCGACGGAGGGATGGACCGGCTGACACGTCCGGATTCCAGCGCCTGCAGCACTGCTGTGGTCACCTGTCGACCCGCGTGCGGGACGGCGCGACCCCACCGCTCGACGTCGGAAACGGGGGCCGGCTGAGCGGTTGACGCGCCGGCCGCGGTCCCCGCCCGGGCGCACTCTCGATGACGGCGTACAACTGCGCACCTGCCACCTCGGGAGGATCGATCACTACGGGGCACCTGAGGTCCGGTCCCGGTCGCCTCCTCCACCCGGGCAGGCGGCACGCGCCATGGGGCGTGTACCGACCAGCGCCGTCGTCACTCAGAGCGTGTCAGCGAACCCCCGGATGTCGCGCACCGCCGCCTTGTACGCCTCGGGCACAGCCGCACGGAAGGACATGTCCGCGGCGTGGGTGAGGCCGAGGTTCACGCGGCCGACCACCGGAACCCCGGCCCGCTGCAGCAGCCGGAAGTAGGCGATCCCCTCGTCGCGCAGCGGGTCGAGCTCGTTGACTGCGATCACGTGCGGGGGCAACCCCGCGACGTCGTCCTCGGTGGCGAAGTACGGCCAGGCGAGCGGGTTCTCCGCGTTCTCGCCGGTCGGGTCGTAGACCGCCACGAGCATGTCCATCATGTCGCAGTTGATGTAGTGCCCGTCGTTCTCGACCATCGACGGCAGCTCGCGGAGCTTGCGCTCGCGGCTCCAGCCGTAGCCGCCACTGATGTACGGGACCATCGCGTAGACGCCGTCGATGCGGTCCAGCCGGTTCTCCCGCTTGGCCTTCAACGTGGTGGCCAGCACGAGGTTGGCCCCGCCGGACTCCCCCTGCAGGACGATCCGGGTGATGCCCAGCTCGGCGCGGTGTTCGTGCACCCAGTCGAGCGCGGAGCTGCAGTCGTCCAGCCCCACCGGGAACGGGTTGGGCCCCTGCTCGGTCCAGGCGTTCCGGAAGCCGACGGTGACCACCACCATGCCGGTCAGGGCGAGATCCTCGCTCCAGCGTCGGTGCACCGCGTTGTGCGCCTCGAGGATCGTCATGCCGCCGCCGTGGATGTAGACGACGCACGGCAGCGGCCCGTCGACGCCGGCCGGACGGAACACGTGCAGCGGGATCTCTGCTCCGTCGACCGAGGTCACCGTCTCCCTTCGGTGGCCGACATCGGCGCGTACCTCGTCGGGCCAGTCGCTGGGGACGGCGGCGTACAGCTCTTCGAAGGCGGCGTGCGAGGCGCCGACGAACTCGGCGACCGCCTCCGGCGGGGCGCTGCGGTCGAACGGCGGCGGGGCGGCGTGCCGGTCCAGCTGGAATGCCGCGAACGTCGCCCGCAGACCGGGGTGCAGTCGTGGATCGGTGCGCAGCTCCACGTCCGGGTCGGCGAGCCGGCCCTCCTGCCGCGCCCTGAGCTCCTGCGTCGTCTCGCTCATGTCTCTCCTCGATGCGACCGGTGGCCGATTCGCCGCAGGGCACTGTGGCGCGGGTCGCAGCCGCAGTCAAGGAGTCGGAGGACCCCGTGGAGTCCCTCGCACGCCGCCGCTGCAGGAGACTGCTGCGGGACACCACGGGCGACCACCGCTCGGGGCGTCCGCCGCATGTTCTAGGAGCCCATCGGAGCCATCGTGCCCGTCTCCCCGGCCCCGGGAACCGTGAGGGCCGGGACGGCGTCCCGGGCCACGAACAGCAGCAGGCCCGGGCCGAGCAGCACAGCGGCCGTCCCGTACGTCGCGACCCTGCGCCAGGGCAGGGTCTTCTCGACCGCGGTCAACCCGGCGACGAGGGCCATCCACACGACGCTCATGACCCCCAGGGCGAACAACGAGGCCATGAGTGCCCAGCAGCAGCCGACGCACCAGGCGCCGTTCTTCGCCCCCATCCGGAACGCGCCCCGGCGGCCGTCCCGCCACGAGCCGAGCAGGAACCCGAGCGGGCTGCGGCACTTGCCGGGACAGACGTCCTTCAACGGGTTCAGCTCGTACGCCGCCGCACGACCAGCGTGCCACCCGCTATTCATCGGCCCGCCCGGTCCCAGGCCCGGAGATCGCCCGGCACCCGGCCGAGGATCGCGGCGAGCGCGAAGGCGGACAGTCCGGCGCCGGCCCACGTGGCCAGATTGCCGCCGGTGAACAGCAGCGGTGAGAGCGGGGACCGGCGCCCGGTCATGCGGGAGGAGAGGGCGATCGTCGGTGCGACCGACGGGAACATCATCGCCGCCATCATCACGACCCACACGACGAGGAACCAGCCGAGCGTGCCGAGGCCGGTCCACGGCCCGTCGTCCATGACCTGCATCCGGTCGACCGTCCACCACCACCCCGCGCCGGCGAACGCGAAGAGCGCGGCGACCAGCAGGAGCCGCACGCGCACCGCGGCGAAGGCGGGCGCCAGCCCCCCGTCGGCGCTGGAGCGTTCCCGGGTCGGCGCGCTCACGGGTGTCAGCCCGCCCAAGGAGAAGTCCGAGGTCGACAGCCCGGTCTTGCCCTCGTACCGGATCCCGAAGAGTCGACGTTGCCGACACCCCCACCGGCTGCCCGGCAACTCACCTGACGGCCTGCGGGCGGGCGGCTCGGGGAGCCGCGCCTGCGGCGAGTCGGTGTCGTCACGCTATGCGCGCAGCCGGTCCATGCATGTCCTCGCGTTCCTCCACCCGGAGAACAGGCCGGCCAGAGGACGGCGCTCAGCCGAGCGACCTCGGGCAGACCGTCACACGCACACGCCAGGCAGATCTCACGGGACGCGCCCCGACGAGCTGCGGGGCCGGGCATGCTGACCCTGTGCACCACATCGGGATCGACCTCGCCTGGGGGCTCAAGCAACCGACCGGCCTCGCCGTGCTGGACGACGCCGGCCGGCTGGTGCACGTCAGCGCGGTGCGCACCGACGAGGAGATCGAGACCGCGCTGGCCCCGTTCACCGCCGGCCCGTGCATCGTGGCGATCGACGCCCCGCTGGTGGTCACCAACGCCACCGGGAACCGGGCCGCCGAGCGGGCGCTGAACGCCGACTTCGCGAGGTTCCAGGCCGGGGCGCACCCGACGAACACCGGCAAACCCGAGTTCACCGGTGGCGACACCCGCGGCGGGCGGATCGGCCGGCGCCTGAAGCTGGACCTCGACCCCCGTTCGGGCCGCGACCGCCGGGCGATCGAGGTCTACCCGCACGCGGCGACGGTGGCGCTGTTCCGGCTGGGCCGCACGCTGAAGTACAAGAACAAGCCGGGCCGGGTGCTCGAGCAGCTGCGCGCGGAGCTGCTGCTGCTCATCGACCTATTGGGCGCGGTGGCCGAGCTGGAGCTCGGTGCACCGTTCGCCGCGCTGCGCCGGCAGGTGCAGGCCGCCACCCGCAAGAGCGAGCTGCGGGCGGCGGAGGACCAGGTCGACGCCGTCGTGTGCGCCTACGTGGCTTGGATCGCCGTCCGGCGCCCGGACGAGGTGACCACCTACGGCGACGCGGCCGGCGGCGCCATCGTGACCCCGACCCTGCCGCCGGACCTGCAGCCCGGCCCCCGGGTCGCCGCACCCCCGCCCGACCCGGTGCAGCAGGCCATCCAGGCGTACGCCGACGGCCGGCCCGATGCCCTGGTCGCCGGGGCGCAGGCGCTCGCGCTCGTCACCGGGGTGCTCGACGACGCCGGGATCAACTACCTGTCGGTGACCGGGCGGACCAAGAGCATCGCCTCGTTCGCGGAGAAGGCGGCCCGCACGGTCGACGGTGTGCCTGTTTACCCGGACCCGGCGCGGGACATCACCGACCAGATCGGCGTGCGGGTGATCACCTACGTGCAGAGCGACGTGGAGGCGGTCGCCGAGCTGCTGGCCGCGCAGGTGCGGGTGATCGACGACCGCGACATGGGTCGGCGGACCGCGCAGCAGGGCCGGTTCGGTTACTCCAGCCGGCACCTGCTGATCGGCGTGGACCCCGGCCGGGCGGACGAGCTTCCGGAGCTGGTCGGGCGCGTGGTGCAGGTGCAGGTGCGCACGGTGCTGCAGCACGCGTGGGCCGAGTTCGAGCACGACATCCGCTACAAGGGCACGGTGCCGGACGAGCACGCTCCCGAGTTCGACCGCCGGTTCACCCTGGCCGCCGGGTTGCTGGAGCTGGCCGATCAGCAGTTCACCGCGATCCGCGAGCGCCTCCGGGCACCGGTTCCCAGCGACGAGGCCGACGACATCGACCCCGACGACCCTCGGATCGCGCCCCGGGAACTGGCTGCCTTCCTGGCCGGGCAGTACGCCGACGCCGGCTGGTCGCGCCCGGACCACTACACCTGGATCTCCGGCCTGCTGCTCGAACTGGGCGTGACCAGCCTTGTGGAGCTGGGTGAGGTGCTCCGCGGTGTCGACGACAGCGGCATCACCGCCCGGATGGACTACCGCTATCCCCCGGGTGCCGTGCGCCGGCTGGACGACACGCTGCTGGCCGGCTTCGGGCAGCGGTACGTGGACTTGCACGGCAACGCCGACCGGCGGTCCGCGCTGACCACCCGGCTGCAGCGGCTCACCGGCAGCTGACCACCGCGCCGCGGCCGAGCACGCAAACGGGACCGGCCGGAACGACGTCCGGGGGTGAGCAGGCCATAGCCTCGCCCCCATGCGCGCAGTCCAGATCACCGAGTTCGGTGGCCCCGAGGTCCTGACCGTCGTCGACGTGCCAGAGCCGGAGGCCGGCCCGGGCCAGAAGCTCCACGACGTCTCCACCGCCGGCATCAACTACGCCGACACCCACCAGATCGAGAACAGCTACCTGGCCGAGCAGAAGCTGCCGCTGGTCCCCGGTGCGGAGTTCGTCGGCACCCCGGTCGGCGGCGGCCAGCGGGTGGTCGGCCTCCTCGACGGCGGCGGCTACGCCGAGAAGGTCGTCGCCCACGACTTCCTCACCTGGGCGGTGCCCGACGGCGTGACCGACGAGCAGGCGCTCGCCGTGGTCCTGCAGGGGTCCACCGCGTGGCACCTGCTGCGCACCAGCGCACACCTGGCCGAGGGCGAGACCGTCGTCGTCATCGCCGGCGCCGGCGGAGTCGGCTCGCTGGCCGTGCAGCTGGCCCGGAGGTGGGGTGCCGGCCGGGTCATCGCCACCGCCTCCTCCCCCGAGAAGCGGCAGCTGGCCGAGCAGCTCGGCGCGCACGCCACCGTCGACCCGGCGCTGGCCGACGACGACCCGAAGGCCTTCACCGGCGCGCTGCGCGAGGCCAACGGCGGCAGGCCGGTCGACATCGTGCTCGAGATGACCGGGGGCAACGTCTTCTCCGGCTCGCTGTCGGCGCTCGCGCCGTTCGGCCGGCTGGTCACCTACGGCATGGCCGCGCGTGCGAGGACCCACGCCGTCCCGCCGGGCATCCTCATGCAGAAGAGCCGCGCGGTCATCGGCTTCTGGCTGGCGCACTGCATGGCCCGCCCGCAGATGATGGACGCCGCCATGACCGACCTGCTGGCCCTGGTCGACGCCGGTGAGCTCAAGCCCGTCGTCGGCGGCCGCTACCCGCTGTCGGCCGTCGCCGACGCCCACCAGGACCTGCTCGCCCGACGCACCACCGGCAAGCTCGTCCTCGACCCGAGCAGCTGATCGCAGGGCGGTCGCCCTCCCGACTCCACGGGAGGGTGACCGCCGTGTCACCCACCCGGCTGGCCCCGTTCATCCGTCCGGGTGCACCCGCCCCCGCGGCGGGTTTTCGCTCCCTACCGTCCGTAGCGGTCGCAGCCGGGGGGACGAGCGTCCGATCTCCACCCCTCCGTGCGTCCATCCGAGGAGGACACGGGGGGATCCATGGCACGACGCACGCTGCGCTCCGGCGCCGCGGCGGCCGGGTTGGCCGTCGCACTGATGACCGGGACGGCGGGCTGCACCTTTCCCGACGTCACGATGAGCCCGGGGCTCTCCCAGGAGCAGGACGTCGCGGAGGACACGGCCGAGCCGGCCGGAGCGACCGGGGCGGCGGCCACCGCGTCCGCTGCGCCCGAGCGCCCCGCCGGCGACCTGGACACCGGTTCGCTCACCCGCACCATCGCCGCCGGCGACCAGACCGTGGTCGTCGACTACTGGACCGAGCAGGACGCCAAGTCCTGGACGACGTCCGACCCCAAGACCCTCCAGCTGGCCGCGCACGTGGAGGGCGCCCGCTCCGGCGTGCAGATCCTGGTCACCCGGTTCGTCGCGACGGCCGACGACGGGACGCAGCGCACGGTCGCCGCCGAGGACCGCGGCGAGTTCGCGCTCATGCCGCCGTTCACCTACGCCACGGCGTTCACGCTGCCCGACGTCTCGCCCACGGCGACGGCGGTGACCCTCTACGTCCAGTTCGACCTGCTGGTCGAGACGATGCCCGACTCCGGGCGCTACTACCGCCAGACGGTGCTCGACCAGCTCGAGCTCCCGCTGCTCGAGGAGGACTCGCTGTGACCGAGGTCGTCCTGCACGGCATGCGCCGCGCCACCGACCGCGTCCACCTGCTGGCCCGCAGCGGCCAGGAGGTCACCGACGTCAGCTCGCTCGTCCCCGACGAGTTCGGCGGCGGCCAGGCGCACCACGAGCGCCGGCACGCCACCATCAGCTGCATCATCCCGGCGTACAACGAGGAGTCGACGATCGCCGACGTCCTCACCTCGCTGCTCTCGCAGACCCGGCCGCCGGACGCCGTCCACGTCATCATCAACAACACCGACGACGACACCCCGGAGATCGCCCGGCAGTTCGCGGGTGAGCACATGCGCGTGGTGAAGGGCGAGGCGTTCCACACCGTCGTCCACGTGCACGACATCGGCGAGAACCCCGACAAGAAGGTCGGCGCGCTCAACTACGGCTACTACGTCAGCCGCGGCTACGACTACATCCTCGGGGTCGACGGCGACACCACGCTGGACCGCCGCTGCGTCGAGTGGCTGGAGAAGGAGATGGTGACCGACCCGCGCATCGGCGGGCTGTCGGCCATCTACACCTTCGACAAGTCCAAGGTGAAGGGCGCGATGGCGCGCTTCCTGGTGGCCGGGCAGCGCGCCCAGTTCGCCGGCTTCAACATGGACAACCTCGTCCGCGGCCGGAACATGGCCGTCCTCGGCGGGCAGTGCAGCCTCTTCAGCGTCCGCGCGCTGGAGATGGTGATGTACCGCAACCACCAGGCCGCCCCGTGGGTGCGCGACTCCGAGGTGGAGGACTCCAAGCTCTCCCTGCAGATCAAGGACGCCGGGTTCAGCACGAAGATCAGCGCCCGGGCCCGCGCGTTCGTGGGCCCGATGACCACGCTGCGCGCGCTGCACGGGCAGCAGGTCAAGTGGAACTTCGGCGGCATCGACCTGCTGTGGCCGGGTCAGCGCGGCGACACCAAGGGCCAGCCGATGCACCCCAACCTGCGGCTGCGCTGGTACGAGAACATCTCGATGCTGTTCAACATCGGCACCCGCATGTCGTTCCTGCTCCTGCTGGCCGCGGCCCTGTCGATCGACGCCTTCGTCTTCAACCCGGTCTGGCTGATCCCCCCGGTCGTGGCGACCCTGCTCAACCTGCGGATCGCCGCCTCCATGCACGACAAGAGCGCCACGGACATCTTCTACGCGCTGCTGTTCGCACCGGCCGAGCTGTACATGTGGATCCGCATGGGCCACTTCGTGAGCGCCTGGGTCCAGTTCTTCGCGCGGGTGGAGAAGGACAACTGGGCCGCCCAGGCCGCGGCGGAGCGCGGGCGCGGATCGGCCTACGTGATGCCGGCCCTGTGCGCGGCGGCCACCTTCGCCGTGCTGATCTTCGCCTGGAGCCAGCAGAGCGTCGGCGTGCAGTCGGCGATCCTGTCCGTCGGCTGGCCGGTGCTGTACCTGGTCACGGTGCTGCAGACGCTGTTCATGCTGAAGAAGCTCGTCCGCCGCCAGCGCGGGTTCACCGTCTGAGACCCAGCTCCTGACCGCGCCTCGGTGGTGTAGCCGATCTGGCTGCCCAGGTCGGAGTACACCTGCTCGAGCTCCGCGGCGCTGGCGGCCTCGCTGTAGCTGCCGCCGGTCTGGTCGGCGATCTCCTCCAGCGCGGCCCGGTCCACCGGCACCGGCACCCGCTCGCCGTCGATGTCGAGGGTGCCGTAGTCGGTGCCGAACGCGATCGTGGAGACCGGCACCCCGGCGGCGCGCGCGGCCTCGATGGCCTGCGTGTCGTCGCGGCCGACGGTGTTGGTGCCGTCGGACAGCAGCACGATCCGCGCCGGTGGCAGCTCCTCCCCGGTGCTCTCCAGCGACGCCTGGAAGTTCTCGATCGCCGAGAGCGAGGTGAACACCGCCTCGCCGATCGCCGTCGCCTCGGCCAGCTGCAGGTTCTCGATGGCGATGGCGACCTGCCCCCGGTCGGTCGTCGGCGGCACCACCGTGGTGGCCGTGCCCGCGAAGGTCACCAGGCCCAGGTTGATCCGCTCGGGCAGCACGTCCACGAACTCGGTGGCCGCCCGCTGCATGGCCCGGAAGCGCGTCGGCTCGACGTCCTCGGCCTCCATGGACAGCGAGACGTCGACGGCCATCACCACCGTCGCCCGCTCCCGCGGGACCCGCACCTCGGTGCTCGGCACGGCCAGCGACACCACGAGCGTGGCCAGCCCGAGCGCGACCAGCCCGAAGGCGAGGTGCCGCTTCCACCCGGGCCGCTTGGGCACCAGCGACCCGAGCAGCGCCACGTTGGTGAACCGGGCGGCGTACGCCTTGCGCCGCAGCTGCAGCACCACGTACACGGCCACGAGCGCGGCGACCACCAGCAGGGCCAGCAGCCACCACGGGGACTGGAACGTCATCGGGAGGCCCCTCCGCTGCCGGCCCGCCGGCGCTCGGCGACGAAGCGGACGACGTCCATGAGCCAGTCACGGTCGGTCCGCAGTTGCAGGTGCCCGGCCCCGGCCCGGCGCAACGCCGCGGCCACCCGCGCCCGCTGCGCGGCGGCGCCCTCGGCGTACCGGGCGCGGAACTCCGCGTCGCCGGTGGGCACCTCGAGCGTCTGGCCGGTCTCGGGGTCGACGACGGTGAGCAGGCCGACGTCGGGCAGCTCGAGCTCGCGGGGGTCGACGACCTCGACGGCGAGCAGGTCGTGCCGGGCGCCCAGGCCGCGCAGCGGGCGCTCCCAGTCGTCGTCCCCGAGGAAGTCGGAGATCACCACGACCAGCCCGCGGCGGCGCGGCGGGCGGCGCAGCGCCTCCAGCGCCGCGGCCAGGTCCCCCCGGCGGCCCGAGCCCGCGCGCGGCGTCGCCACGATCGAGCGGAGCAGCCGCTCGGCGGCCAGCCGGCCGGGCAGCGCCGGGTACCGGTCGACCCGCTCCCCCGTGGTGACGACGGCGCCGAGCCGGTTGCCGCCGTGCACGGTGAGGTGGCCGACCGCGGCGAGCCCGGCGATGGCGAGGTCGCGCTTCTGGCAGTTGGCGGTGCCGAAGTCCAGGCTCGCCGAGAGGTCGACCACCGCCCAGGTCTCCAGCTCGCGGTCGGCGATGGTCTCGCGGACGTGCGCGACCTGGGTGCGCGCGGTCACCGGCCAGTCCATGCGCCGGACGTCGTCGCCGGGGTGGTAGGTCCGCGAGTCACCCGCCTCGCTGCCCGAACCGGGGACGAGGCCGAGGTGGTCCCCCTGCAGCAGGCCGTCGAGCCGGCGCCGCACGGTCAGCTCCAGCCGGCGGAGCAGCACGTCGGCGGGCCCGTCGGTGAAGCGGGGTGGCGTGCCGTCCTCGCCGCCCGGGCCGGTGCCCGATCCGGGCGTCGCCGGGTGCAGCAGCAGCCCCTTGTGCTCGGGCGCGGCCGGGGGCGGCTCCGCCCGGCGTCGGCGGCCGATCACGTCCGCTGCGGTCCGGGTGCGGTGCCGTTCGGGCCGCCGTGCCGGCCGTTCTCGCCGTGGTCCGGCCGGCCGGGGCCCTGCGGGCCGGCGCCGTAGTGCGGGCCGCCGGGCGCCTGCGGGCCGTTCTGCCCCCACGGCCCGCCCTGCGGCATGCCCTGCGGCGGCCCGAAGAACGGCCCACCCTGGCCGTGCGGCACCGCGGGCCCGCCCGGGACGCCCGGGCCGCCACCGGAGGCGCCCTGCCGGGGCGCCACCTGCGGCAGCGGGACGGTCTGCACGATCCGCTTGACGATGTGGTCGGCCGGCACGCCGTCGGCCAGCGCGTCGTAGGAGAGCACCAGCCGGTGGCGCAGCACGTCGGCGGTGATGTCGAGGACGTCCTGCGGGAGCACGTAGTCCCGCCCGCGCACGAGCGCCAGGGCGCGGCTGGCGGCGATCAGCCCGAGCGAAGCGCGGGGGCTCGCGCCGTAGGACACCCAGGTCGCGACGTCCTCCATGCCGTGCTCGCGCGGCGACCGGGTGGCCACCACGAGCCGGACGACGTAGTCGACCAGGGCGTGGTGCACGAAGACCTGGGACGCGGTGCCCTGCAGCCGGCGGAGCTCGTCGGGGCCGAGCACCGTCTCGGCCTCGGGCGGCTGCGAGCCCATCCGGTAGATGATCTCGCGCTCCTCCTCGGCGGTGGGGTAGTCGACCAGCACCTTCATGAGGAAGCGGTCGCGCTGCGCCTCGGGCAGGGGGTAGACGCCCTCGTTCTCGATCGGGTTCTGGGTGGCCAGCACGAGGAACGGGTCGGGCAGCGGGTGGGTCACGCCGCCGATGGAGACCTGCCGCTCGGCCATGACCTCCAGCAGCGCCGACTGCACCTTGGCCGGGGCCCGGTTGATCTCGTCGGTGAGCAGGAAGTTGGCGAAGACCGGCCCCAGCTCGGTGTCGAAGGCGTCCTGGCCGGCCTTGTAGATGCGCGTGCCGATGATGTCGGCCGGCACCAGGTCCGGGGTGAACTGCAGGCGGGAGAAGCTGCCGCCGACGACGGTCGCCAGCGTCTCGACCGCGAGGGTCTTGGCGACGCCGGGCACGCCCTCGAGGAGCACGTGACCCCGGGCGAGCAGCGCGACGAGCATCCGCTCGACCAGCCGGTCCTGGCCGACGATGACGCGCTTGATCTCGAACAGCACCCGTTCCAGGCGGGCGGCGTCGACCGAGGGGGGCACCGGCGCCTGCGGGTGGGCGGGCGCGCTCTCGATCGGTGTGCTGGCAGCGCTGGACACGTGGCTCCCTGGTCGTGCCGGGCCGCGACCACCCGGCTCGGGCAGGCCGTCGACGGGGCGGTGTCGTGCCGGCCCCGGCCCAGTGTCCTACACCGGAGGCGTGCCCCGCCGCGCCGTCGCCACCGACCCGCGGGCGCCTTTCGGGAACGACCTGCGGGCGCGCGCGGTCCCCTGCCCACGGCAGGCCGGGACTGCTAGCGTGTGCGGTGCGTCGGGCAGCTCCCCCCGTGGCTGCCCGACGCCTCACGTCCCGGCTCAGCGTGCGCTCGGCCGCACCGCCCCGAAGTACGTGCTGCTCGAGGTCCGCGCCCGCGCGATGGTCACGTGCTGGCCGCGGTCGGGCGCCTCGATCATCTGGCCGCCGCCGATGTAGATCGCGACGTGCGTGATGGACATGTAGTCGCTCCGGTCCCCGCCCCAGAAGAGCAGGTCGCCGGGCTGCAGGTCGCTGATCGCGACCTGCTTGTTCCTGTTCAGCCACCACTGGTCCCGGCTGGTCCCGCCGATGGCGATCCCGGCCCGGGCGTAGGCGTACTGCGTCAGGCCCGAGCAGTCGAAGCCGAAGAGCTGGCTGTCCGGCGGGATGCCGTTGCTGGGGCCGTTGCTGCCGCCGCCGCCCCACGAGTACGGGACGCCGAGCTGCGACCGCGCCGCCGCGATCGCGGCGGCGCGGTCGCAGCTCGGCGTC